>JBDSBG010000087.1:0-51824 GCA_039921685.1 Ferruginibacter sp. | reverse complement strand
TCAAACGGCGGAAAGCAGCGCCGGTGCAGGTACGCAGCCCGCCGGCTGTGGAGGCGAAAGCAACGAATTTGAAGTACTAACCAAAGCGAGTAAAGGCTATGCGCTTATTCTACCTAATCCTATATTGCACGTTGGTTATTGATAATTAATTTAAGCCGTCGCAAATCAGAAAGCCACAAAGAAATGTTCCATATCCAACGTACAATGTTCAATGAAAAATGCAAGTTATCTTTGCAAACAATTCTCAATAACAACTAATGGCACTTTCAATAGGACAAAAAGCCCCCGGTTTTACACTCTACAATACTGAAAAAAAAAGTGTGAGCCTCAACGATTTTACAGGTAAAAAAAACGTTCTTCTGTTATTTTTTCCCCTTGCCTTCACCAGCACTTGCACTAAAGAGCTTTGTGATGTGAGAGATGATACCAGTACTTATGAGAACGATCATGTGCAGGTACTGGGCATTTCGGTGGATTCAACCTATGTACTCGCAAAGTATAAAGAGGAACAACATCTTAATTACCCCCTTTTAAGCGATTTTAATAAAGAAGTATCTGCCTTATATGAAACTATTTATCCTTCTTTTGGGATCATGGCCATGCGTGGAGTAAGTAAAAGATCTGCTTTCATTATTGATAAACAAGGCGTTATACAGTATCTGGAAGTACTCGAAAATGCTGGCCAGCTTCCCAATTTTGAGGCAATAAGAGATCAATTAAAGCGTTTAAGCATATAAGTACCTGGCTCTTTAAGCCATTTTTTGCATAATTTTAAATTTTGGCACAAAAATTATGGAATTTATTAATTGATATTTGAAAAGAATTTGCTACTTTTAAATTGTTGAAAAAATTTATTTACATACTAAGTTTTTTAATTGGAATAACCTTTACATCTTTTGCACAACAAGCCAGATTAAGTCCTGACCAGGGGCCTGCCACAGCAAAATTTATTAAGTTTTATCCCAACCCCGCAGCTTCTGTGATCAATTTTGATTTTCAGAGAGGTTACGACAATTCTTTCTCCCTCCTTATTTTTAATTTCATGGGTAAAAAAGTATATGAATTAAAAAATGTTCCTTCCCGACTTAATCTCAACCTCGATGATTTCTATCGCGGTATTTATGTTTTCCAGTTGAGAGATAAAAATGGCGCCACACTTGAATCCGGCAAGTTCCAGGTAGCCAAATAAGCAGCCTTCACCTTTTTTTTAAAATAATGTCAATTTGACTGCAAAACATGCATTGGCAAAATGTTTGACTATTGTACCTTTGCAAACATTTTAAACACTTAAGACATGGAAGATAAATCAGCATTGAATGATGATATAACAATGGATATTAATGCGGATGCCGACATTCCGGGAAGTACACATCTAACTAACTCGGAATCGGACAGGTCGATGGAGATAGAGAAGCTTTTGGTGGAATTGCAGGAGCAAAAAGATAAGTATCTCCGCCTTGTAGCTGAATTTGATAATTATAAACGTCGTTCGGCCAAGGAAAGGATAGAACTTGCGCAAACAGCGGGAAAAGAAATCATTGCTGCATTGTTAGATGTATTAGATGATTCTGAACGGGCTGAAAAACAATTTCACATAAGCGATGATATTAAACAGGTAAAGGAAGGTGTAACCCTCGTATTTAACAAACTGAGAAATGCATTGCAACAAAAAGGCCTAATGCCAATGAATAGCCTCAACACTGATTTTGACGTTGAAAAACATGAAGCTATTGCAGAAGTAGATGCTGACAAAAAAATGAAAGGCAAGATAACAGATGAAGTTCAAAAGGGGTATTACCTGAACGATAAAATACTTCGTTTTGCAAAAGTAGTTGTAGGAAAATAAAAGCCATTAGCCAATAGCCGTTAGCTGCAAGCCGGTTGTTGGAAAAAAAAATGCTTGCAGCTAATGGCCAACAGCTAAATAGCAATGACAAATAAAAGAGATTATTACGAAATATTGGGTGTTTCTAAAACTTCAGCTCCTGAAGAAATTAAAAAAGCTTATCGCAAAGTTGCGATGCAATTCCACCCCGATCGGAATCCCGGTGATAAAGCAGCAGAAGACAAATTTAAGGAAGCTGCGGAAGCCTATGAAATTTTGAATGATGCTGATAAAAAGGCTCAATATGATCGTTTTGGGCATAATGCATTTTCCGGCGGGCGTGGTGCTGGTGGATTCAATGGCGGGGGTATGAACATGGATGATATCTTCAGCAACTTTGGCGATATTTTTGGCGAAGAAGGATTTGGAAGTTTTTTTGGTGGTAGTGGCAGGAGGAGTTCTGGGGGACAGGCCCGCGGAAGCAGGGGCAGCAATCTCAGGGTAAAATTAAAAATGAATTTCGAAGAGATTGCCAAAGGTGCGAATAAGACGATCAAAGTAAAAAAGCATGTAAGGTGTACGACCTGCCAGGGAAGCGGCGCCAAGGATAAAAACAGTGTTCAAACCTGCGGCACTTGCCAGGGTAGTGGACAGGTAAGGCGGGTTCAAAATACTTTTCTTGGGCAAATGCAAACCGTAACCACCTGCCCCGCCTGTAGCGGTGAAGGCACAACGATTACGAATAAGTGCAATAATTGTAAAGGCGAAGGCCGTGTTTATGGGGAAGAAACAGTTACCATAGATATACCTGCAGGTGTTCAGGAAGGAATGCAATTGAGCATAAGTGGCAAAGGAAATGCAGGAGAACGTGGTGGAACACCCGGCGACCTCATCGTATTGATAGAGGAAGAAGCACACCCGCATTTACAACGTGATGGCTTAAACGTAGCTTTCGAATTATACATATCATTTCCTGATGCCGTCTTTGGGACACAAATAGAAGTACCAACCATTGATGGAAGAGCCAAAATAAAAATTCCACCTGGCACACAAAGCGGAAAGATCTTCAGGTTAAAAGGAAAAGGTTTTCCCCATGTAAACAGTTACGAAAAAGGCGACCAGTTAATTCATGTCAATATCTGGACGCCCCAAAATATTTCACCTGAAGAAAAAACCATGTTGGAAAAGATGAATCATTCTCCCAACTTTGAACCCAAGCCCGAGAAAAATGAGAAGTCTTTCTTTGATAAAGTGAGGGAGATGTTTAGTTAATGATCAGCTGGTCAATCAGCCCTGCTGTTTTTTTTCTTTTTCTTTTTTACTTCATAAATTTTTTGAGCTTTGTCAATAAGCGCCAGGAATTCATTTTGTAAATAATTGGTTTTGTCTGCACATGACTTTGCCGCTTTACCTATAAAATCCCAATCCTTTTCATTGATGAACTTTGATTGTTTTAGTTTTAATCCAAACATTGTAATAGCGGCAGCAAATTTTAACTCCCTGTCAACGCTGTCAATCACGGCATAATTGCTTTTAACATTAAAAATGATCTTTTTAGTGGTTGTGTCATTTGTATTAGCCGGTTTGAATTTCAGTTCCAGTTTACCAATATCGTCAGCTACGGAAGTATTTTTTGTCAATAGATTTTGCTGGGTAGGTAGTATTTCAAAAATAGCGAGCGTACTGTTACCGCTACCGATCTCTCCTCCTTCAAGGTCATTGGAATAATCTGTCAACGCTTCTTTTTTATTATCAAATCCTATCAGCCTGTATTGTTTTACCATCGAAGAATTGAATTGGACATTCATGAATGCATCATCGGCCACAGAGAAGAATGTTTGCGTTAATTCTTTAACCAACACTTTTTCCGCTTCATTGATATCATCCAGGTAAGCATAATTCCCATTTCCTTTTTTTGCAAGCGTTTGAAGTTTTGAATCCTTGAAATTTCCCATGCCGACTCCCAGGCAGGTAAGGTAAACACCGGTTTGCCGCTGCTTGGTGATCAGTTCATCCAATGATTTTTCCGAGTTTTCTCCTACGTTAAAATCCCCGTCCGTTGCAATGATCACCCGGTTGTTTCCACCCTTAATAAAAGATTTTTCAGCTACACGGTAGGCCATCCTGATCGCCGATTCACCCGGCGTATCACCTGCTGCAGTCAACTCTTCAATAGATTTCATAATGGTATCCTTTTCTACTCCCGATGTAGGTTCAAGCCATTCCGCAACATACCCGCCATAAGTGACTATTGATACTTTATCGATCGGCCGCAGGTTCTTTACAAAAAGCTGGAACGCTGCTTTAAGCAACGGAAGCCTGTTGGGCATATCCATGCTTCCTGAAACATCAATAAGGAAAACAAAATTGCCGGCGGGCACCTTATCAAGATCGAGCTTTCTTGCACTGATGTTTAAAAAAAGTAATTGTTCTTCAACATTCCAGGGGCAGGAAGTGAGTTGCGATTCCATTTTGAAAACATCTTTTCCTTCGGGCTGGCGGTAATGAAGATTAAAATAATTCACCATCTCCTCTACCCTTACTGCATCAGGGGGCACAGGACTTTCCTGGTTAATAAACCGGCGCACGTTGCTGTAAGATGCTTTATTTACATTCAATGAAAAACCTGTGTTTGGATAGCCCAACGTATTCACAAATTCATTTTCCACCAATTGAAAATAAGTTTCATCCCCGGTAAACCAGTTGAGCTTTGAGGACTGTTTTAGGTCTTTTGTTACAGAAATTAATTTAGGCCTGTTCTTAGAGGCATCTGCAGCTGATACTTTTAAAATAATATTTTGCCAGACATCAGATTTTACGGGGATCGTTTTTGTTTCGTAGCCATCAAGCATTACCGTGAGCGTATCATACAATTTTTGCATGGTGATCCCGAAACTTCCATAAGATGCCCCTGAATAATAAAACGCTTTCGCCGAATGAACAAAAATTTTTGCATTTTGCAACGGTTGGCGCTTTTCATCTTTTACTTCACCACGGAGATAATACTGGCTGAATGCAGGTAGTGCAAGGAGGCATGTTAAAGAGTATAAGAGTAGTTTTTTCAAGGAAGAATGATAATTTTAATTCTTACAACAAACTATTCCTCACCAACCAGTTTATAGATTTCTTTTAGATTCCTTCCGAGCCCGTCATAGTCTAATCCAAAGCCCAGCAAAAATTTATTGGGCACGCTAAATCCAATATAATCTATATCCAGTGGGTGAACCAGTGCATCTGGTTTATGTAGCAGGGCCGCTATTTTCAGTGAGGCAGGGTGATGATCTTTTAACTGCGGGAGAAACTCGCTCAATGTTTTTCCTGTGTCCACGATATCTTCTATAATAACAACATGCCTGTCTTTAAGCGATTCATCAAGCCCGATAGAAGTAACAACATGACCAGTGCTGCGTGTGCCTTTATAAGAAGCAAGTTTGATAAAACAGATCTCCGCATCGATTGTAAGTTGTTTGAAAAGATCGGAAGCAAACATGAATGAACCATTTAAAATAGCAATGAATAATGGACGTTTCCCCTCATAGTCCTTGTTGATTTGCACACCCAGTCTTTTGATCTGCTCGTCAATTTGGCTTACGGTTAAATAAGGCTCAAATTCTTTACCATTTACTGCTATTACAGCCATACTCAACTTATTTAGAGATAATTAATTTTTGTCCGATTTTCAATTCATCCGAACCAAGGTTATTCCATGCTCTCAGGTCCTGCACAGAAACATTGTACTTCCTGGAAATAGCATACAACCCTTCCTTAGGTTGTACTTCATGATATTTAAAATGCGTGGAAATGGCTGGTGCTTCAATATCGCTTGAATAGGGCCTCAAATAAATTTTTGTTCCAGCCTTTACAATCTCATTTTCCTTAAGGGGAGCATTGTATTTGAGAAGACTCGATAGCTGGATGGCATTTTGCTGTGCAATATTGTTGATGGTTTCCTGTTTGTCGGTGAAATAAAAATCACGATTACCCTGCAGTTGTTTTCTTTCAAGAAAGATCCAGCAATCTTCTATCAACAAACCATCTTCAGTAAGATCATTGAATTCCAGAAGTTTGGCAAGCGGGATGTGACGCTCCGTTGCAATTGCCAACAATGAAGTGCCTGTAGTAGCATACACCGCTTTTACATTATTGAACATTGTTTTGTCTGCGGAGATCGTTGGCAAGGCGGCGCCTGCCTCAACCTGCTCCTTTGATATCACTGCTATCACCGGTTCATCCTCTTCATCTGTATATTTTGACGCATCAAACATCGGTACTTCTTTTGCTCCTCCAAGACTGTATTGCTGCAAATTATACTCCTCTATGAACCGTATCAATATTTCCGGGTATGCAGGATTGGTTGCGTAGCCGGCTTTTTTTAAACCATATGCCCATCCTTTATAATCTGTAGGAGAAAGCTTAAATAAAAATGCATAGCGGTCATTGCCCCTTAGAAAATTACTATGATCGCGGTAACTATCCTCGGCACTGTTGTATTTTCTAAAACATTCGCCGTTGGCATCGTCATCATGCGAAACACTGCCGCCGCTCCAGCTGCTTTTACATTTAATGCCAAAATGATTATTTGATTTTTTTACGAGTGTTCCATTGCCACTCTCTGTCTCCAGTATACCTTGTGCGAGTGTGATAGAAGCCGGTACGCCCATGCGTTTCATTTCCCTGATGGCGACATCTTTGTACGTATCAATATACTGCAGTACCGTGATCTGCTGGGCAGAAGCCGTGGAAAAAGCAACAATTAAAAAAATTAAGAAAAGATTGCTTCGCATTATGTTTTAAAGTTTTCGAATTAACATTACGCCATCTCTAACAGTAAGCATTACCTGCTCTACACGCTTATCTGCCGCCACATGATCATTGAATTCCTGGATGGCCTTTGCATTTTTCCCCCTTACTTCCTCTTCTAGTACCTGCCCGTGAAACAGTACATTGTCGGCAAGTATCCAGCCGCCAGTCTTTAAAAAAGGCAAAGTTAGCTCGTAATATTCAATATAGCTCACTTTATCGGCATCTATAAACACGAGGTCCCAGTTTTCATTAATGGTTGGAATGATATCCAATGCATTTCCTATATGAAGCGTAATACGATTTTCTGCTCCTGCTTTATTGAAATAACTTCCAGCGATCGCTGCATCTTCCTCTCTTAATTCTATTGTATGAAGCATCCCGTTTTCCGGCAATCCCTTGTACAGACATAACGCACTAAAGCCTGTAAAAGTGCCTATTTCCAGCACTTTTACAGGCTTTATCATCCTGCTGATCATTTCTAAAAATCTCCCCTGCACATGGCCACTATGCATTTGTGCGTGTGGGTGAGATGCAAGCGTATTCAATTCGTTTTCCTGCAAAACATCATCTAACAACGACGAATATTTTTTTGAATATGCTTCTGCCTTTGGGTTGATCAAATCCATAAAAAAAAATTATTGAGCCACTGTTTTTTTAGAAATCATTAACAAACCCAGGAATGTCAGCACACCGTTTATGATCAACAATTCGGAACCAATCTGGAAATCACCGAAAATTTCTTTCTGAAATTTGTCTAGGAAAAAACATACCAGCGGCGCTGCTATACAAACAATGGGTGTTAATTTATCGTGTACTTGTTTCTTTGTAATGATACCGAATGTAAATAAACCCAGCAACGGTCCATATGTATAGGCTGCTACTTTTAGAATTACGGTGATCATGCTCGGATCATTTACCTGGTAAAATATCATTACAAAAATTAAAAAAACAAATGCAACTGTAAGATGAACTCTTTGTCTTAGTTTTTTCTTCTTTGCTTCCGTCCAGTCTTCTCTTCGCTGCATGCCAATGATGTCAATACAAAATGAAGAGGTAAGTGCAGTGATAGCGCCATCTGCGCTCGGAAATAAAGCAGATATCAATGCAATGATAAAAATGACCGATACAATGGATGGCATGTGTGCGAGTGCCAATGCAGGAAATAATTTATCGCCTGTAGCCGTTACACCCTGTTGTGCAGCATATAAATGAAGCAAGCCGCCGAGGAATAAAAACAACAGGATCACAAATACCATGATAACAGAAAGTGTGATGATATTTTTCTGCGAATCACCCAATCTTTTTACAGAGATCGTTTTTTGCATCATTTCCTGGTCCATCCCCGTCATTGTGATTGTAATGAATGCTCCTGCTATAATTTGTTTTATAAAAAAAAGCTTGCTGCCGGGATCAGTAAAAAATATCTTGGAATATCCTTTATCACTCAAAGTAGAAACGGCTGTTCCAAAACTCATTCCCATAGCGTGCAGGATATAAACTACACAAACAATTAGTCCTGTAAGCATGAATGTTGTTTGTAATGTATCCGTAAACACAATTGTTTTTACGCCGCCTTCATAAGTATAAATTAATATCATTACTAAAATGATGAATGTGGTAAGCCAAAAGGGCACACCAAAACTTGAAAGGATGGAATCCTGGAGGATTTTTACAACAAGGTATAAACGTGCTGTAGCTCCCAATACGCGGGACAGGAGAAAAAATGATGCACCGGTTTTATAAGCAGTAACTCCAAGCCTTGAGCTTAGGTAATTATAGATCGATGTAAGATTCAAACGATAATACAATGGCAGCAATACATAAGCAACTACAATATAACCGATCAAATAACCAAGTGTGATCTGGAAATAAGCAAAGGAATCTTTTCCCACAGCACCGGGAACACTTACAAATGTGACACCTGATAAGGAAGTACCGATCATTCCGAAAGCCACCAATATCCAGTTTGAGTTGCGGTTACCAATGAAAAATGATTCATTATTGGAATTACGGCTGGTGTACCAGGCAACAAAAAGTAGTAATAGAAAATAACCGATCACAAAGAAAAGCAGCACGTATGGCGACATTGGCAGGTTTTTAAATTTTGTTTCTACTAACATCCGTTTAAAACCTCACCCCAACCCCTCTCCGAAGGAGAGGGGCTAAGAACTTTTTAAAGATATTCCACAGAATGTAACAAGAATTATAGTAGTTAACAATACTTGTTTAAGTAAAAATAAGATTGAAAATATAAAAAATCTTTGTGTCTTTGCTTTTAATTAAATTTTTAACGTTTATGTCCATACGAGCCATCGCTATTTTTTGCGGAAGTAAATCAGGTAATAATCCTTTGTTTGAGTCCGACACAAAACAATTGGGTTATTTGCTTGCAGAAAAAAACATCACGGTAATTTATGGTGGGGGCAATAAAGGATTGATGGGGGCAATCGCAAATTCAACGCTTGAAAAAGGAGGTAAGGTTGTTGGTATCATTCCAAAAATGCTTTCTGACCTCGAACATCAGCATGAGGGATTGTCTGAACTCACCATCGTTGACAGTATGCACATACGCAAAACCATGCTTTATGAAAAATGCGATGCAGCCATTATTCTACCGGGTGGCTATGGCACAATGGATGAAGTTTTTGAAATGCTTACCTGGAACCAGTTAAGCATTCATGATAAAAAAATATTCTTCATGAACTCGGGGGGTTTCTATGATCATTTGATAGCACATATTCAAATGATGGACAAAGAAAATTTTTTATACGGAAGCCCGGAAGAAAAAATGACGGTCCTGAAAGAACCGTCCGATCTGTTGAAATATTTGTAATAATTATCTTTTCCCCTGGAATAAAGGAACTTGTATACCGGCACGAAGGATTGGAAGAAAATTCACATTATCTGTATTTGCTACACGTTGAACATAAGGTGAGTTTTTGTTTTTCAATACATCAATAGAAAGCGAGATGTAATAATGAAAATCACCGACATCCTCTCTGCCGCTGGCATATCCAACACCAGGCAATAAACAACTCACATTATAGTTGGCTTTATAAGTTGGTCCACCTCCCCCAACAATATACTTCTGCGTGATGAAATTTTGCTCGAACTGTGCCTGAATAAATAGAAATTTTAGAGGATAAAACTTGACAAACGCCAAAGGCGCATAATCATTTTGCCTGATCTTGTTCCCCGTGGTATATATATTGCCATAACCATCGTCGTAAGCCTCTCTTTGTGCGATGTGAATATAACTAAATCCAATACCTGCATGGAGCCACTTGTTAAAACTATATCCCAATACAGGACTTGCACCGATAACAAAATCATAATTTGAAAACGAGAGTTGAAGGCCGCCTCCAGTAAACAAGCGATCTTTTTGAAAGCCATGTTGTTCTTCTCTTTCCGGGCGTTCCTCTATTTCTTTGAATTGAGCAAAACTATTAAAGCCCAACATAGAGAGAACAAAAACTAAAATGACATTTTTCATATGAAGGTTTATAAAAATTAAAGATCAAAAATCTTACCGCTGTTTAAAATATTATTGGGGTCAAAGGTTTTCTTTATACCACGCATCATTTGGAGGTTCGCTTCTTCGAAAACAATATCCATATATTCTTTCTGCACCAGTCCTATACCATGTTCACCACTGATGGTTCCCCCCAATGATTTCACCAGCCTGAACAATGCTTTTAATGCAGGAACTACATCGGGGTTATCGAGGCTATAGATACTTCCTGCTTTTTTTATACGTATGTGAAGGTTTCCATCCCCTGCATGTCCGTAACAAACCACATCGAAATCATACTCCTTCCCAAGCGCCTTCACACCTTTTATAAGTGCTGGCAACTCCGCTCTTGGCACTACGGTGTCTTCTTCAATTGTATATCCATCCAGTTTGACAGCTTCGGCCACACGGCGCCGTAATTTCCACAGCTCCGCTTTTTGCTGTGCATCATCTGCAAAAAATAATTCTCCGCAATCGTAGCTTTCCAGCAATGTCGCGATCGCTTCCATTTCCGTCATCAATGTTTCGGGATGATTGCCATCAAGTTCGATGATCAGGTGCGCTTCCATACTGTCACTAACAGGAACGACTGTACTATCTACAAATTCACTTACTATCTTAAGCGCATTTATTTCTACCAGTTCCAGTGCACTTGGCGTAAAGCCCGCCCTGAAAATGGCACTTACTGCTGCACCGGCTTTTTGCAGGTCATCAAACGGAGCCAACATCAGGATGTCATACTTAGGCAACGGGATCAGTTTGAGGACGATCTTTGTTACAAGCCCCAGTGTGCCTTCGCTGCCCACAATGAGTTGGGTAAGATTATAACCCGTCGAATTTTTTAAAACGTTCGCTCCTGTCCATATGATGTCACCGTTGGGCAATACAAGTTCCAGGTTCAACACATAATCTTTTACGACGCCATACTTTACCGCTTTGGGGCCACCGCTGTTTTCCGCAATATTCCCCCCAATAAAACAGCTTCCCCTGCTACTTGGATCCGGCGGATAAAACAATCCTTTTTCCTTTACTGCATTTTGCAATACTTCGGTAATGACACCTGGTTCGGTTATCACCTGCAGGTTTCGCTCATCTATTTCAAGTATCGAATTCATTCGCTCAAAGGAAATGAGCACTCCTCCTTTATGTGGTAATGCACCCCCGCTTAAGCCAGTGCCTGCTCCCCTCGGTGTTACTGGTATCTTATTCTCATTACAGATCTTCATGATCGCACTGATCTCTGCTGTTGTGCGTGGCTTAATAACTATGTCTGGTAAAAAATGAAGGTTCTCTGTTTCGTCATGAGCGTAATGGTTCAGACTCTCTTCATCTGTAAAAACAAATGCATCGCCAGTGATATTTTTAAAAGCCAAAAGATGATTGTAAAAAATATTTGTTAATGCTGCACTAACCGCCATGTAGTATGATTATTTAAACGAAAATCGTAAAAAAAGCTGAGCTGGTAAAATGCTATATCTATATTTCAGATGATGAGTATGATTTTAACTTGATTTTTTATCAACCTTTTATACCAGGAAGAAATTAAAGCTGCGCTACCATTGATTGTCAGGCTTGAGGCACTCATAAAAAAAATTTAAGCTCTTTTTAAAATGACACTTGATACTGTCAGGGTGAGAAAATGAAATTGGTTTTTATACGTTCAATTCCTGTGATCTTTTTTGATATCCCGGTGCAGATGAATTGAAGTTTTAAAACTTAGGACAAAGCGACTGCCTATCCTGGTTGTCTTTATAAAAACCCTTTTTTATCAGGCTAAATTCCAGTGCGCCCCGCGAGCTATTAAAATCTTTGAGTGTAGAAATAGTTGCGTCATAACTAAAAGTGAACCTGTAGTTGCTGAGCTCAAAACCAAGCATTGGTATGATAGCATCTTTTCCACGATAATATGCACCGGCAATTAATTGTTTTTCTCCATCACCACTGAGGTTATAATTCATATTCAACCCTACAACAAGTTCAGAAGCTTTTGTTTGCCTGGTATAATAAACATTTGGATTGATGATCACGCTCGGATGTACTTTAAGTATTGCATTGATAAAAGCGATCTGCCGCATGGGGATGATATCTGATCCATTACTGGTCTTATCATTAAAGAACGATTCTCTTGGTTTATTTACATGGTGAATGGAATATCCAGCGTTTATGTAAACATCTTCCTGCGGAAAATATGCATAGTTCATCCCGACCTGCATATCAAAATAATTAATACTTGTATTCGATAAAAGAACCGTTGTGGGAACCCTGCTATCAAAGAAACCCAATGACTCGTCAAACTGATCCGGGAACTTTAACCCATTTGGATCAATACGTTTATTGGCCCAGCCCAGATTAAAGCCTGCACTCAAAAGACTGCTTTCACCCAACATCTGGTGGTATGCAACAGAACCATAAATTTTTGTTGACTTAAGGCTGCCGCCCCCGGCCTTATCACTTAAAACCAATGCGCCAACACCCAACCAGCCGTTTTCTAACTTATCTCTTAAAAGCTGTGCATCCCAAAAAGCGCTCATGGTAGTATAGGGTACCGACATGATGTTGCTGAATTGATTGCGATACTGTATTCCCAGGCGGTAATCTGCATCGGGAATAAAGCCTGTATTAGCGGGGTTCGTTGTAAGGGGTGTATTGAAGAATTGTGAAAAATGAAGATCCTGGGCCTGTAAAAAAGATACAGGAATCAACCAAAAAATCACAACAACGAAAAGACATGCAGGTCTCCTTCTATTATTCTGTTTCCTTATTTTGATTGTATTTAGCAAGGTGTTGATCATTAATTTTTGTTAGCACTTTATTTATTAAAAAATTATAAATTAAAAACTCATATCTGCTTTAATTGATAATTTTCGAGCCCGTGTTTTTTTGAATTTTGATTTTTAATTTTTGACTTTTGATTTCTCCCAGCACCTGCCTACCGCAACAAAGTAATATCCCCGGTCTTCCGCAACTTCTTTCCATCTGTAAAAATCACATCCAGCGTGTACGCATAAACGTCCATGGGAAGTAATTTTCCTTTAAAAGTTCCATCCCATGATTGTTTCCTGCTTGTTGAATGATAAACCAACTGCCCCCACCTGTTATATATTTTCCAGTCCATTTTACCGATACCATATCCTCTTACAGAAATAAAGCCATTTTCTCCAAATCGCCCTGGTGTAAATGCATTTGGCACATCCAGCAAAGGATCTATAATAGCATTAACAATTACTGAAACAGTGGAATCACAATTGTTTTGATTATAAGCAGTCAATGTAACTTTAAATGTGCCGGTTGAATTGAACTGGTGTTTTGGATTAACCTCTGTAGAAGTTTCACCATCCTCGCCAAAGTCCCACAGGTAGCGCACAGCGCCGGTGGAAAGGTTGGTAAACTGTGTAGCAGTATTTTTTTGTGGCGGGTTGGGTGCCCATGAAAAAGCTGCAACAGGCCTTGGTAATACAGTAATATTAAATATGGCAGATGTGTCGGTTTTATTGCAGGTATTCGTATCCCTCACTATTAACTGTACCGGGTAAACGCCGGGGTTTTGGTAAAGATGCGTTGGAAATGCATTTGTGGAATCGGTGGAAAATGTTCCATCTCCGAACGACCAGAAAAAATCTGTGCCAGCCCCGCCGCTGATAAAACGAAATTCAGCATTATAAGGTGCACAACCCAACTGGGCTGTTCGGAAATCAGCTTTTACAAGGTCGTACACACGCAATGAATCCACTTTCTTAACGGGTGAATTACAATAATTCGTGTCTGATAAAGTCAGCGTTATTGCATAAACCCCCGGGCCGGGAAAAGTATGTCTTCCGTTGAATGATACTTCCGGTGGCGAACCATCGCCATAATCCCAGGTAAAGGTTTGCGGAAGAAAGCCCGGCGTAGGAAAAGTAGCCGAGGGTTGATTGAAGAATGTATAGGTCCTGCTTGTGCACGGGGTATCTTTTACCGCCGTAAAATCCAGTGATGCTATATTATTTCCAGCCCTTATAGTGATATAAGCAGTGTCTCTTAGATTGCAGGTATTCAGATCTTCTGCGATCAACCTTACGAGGTAGTGGCCGGGAATAGTATAGGTATGGGAAGTGTCAAATTCTGTTGTAATAACCTGCGGAGAGTTATCACCGAAGTCCCAGTATATTTTCGTACCCTGAAACAATGTATCCCTGAAAATAACATTGAAAGGCACACATCCTGAAGTGTCATTTATTACACCATCGATCTCGGTCTGCAAGCCTGCACCAACGCCTGCATAATCCATTTTTATTTTAACCAGTGCTTCATTGCAGTCTGCACTCCCATTTATTCGTGACCATGCGCTTGGTGTGGTAGGAAATATTACGTCGTTGCCACAGTTCGCACAAATTGCCTGGTAAATCACACCGTTATCATCAAACCTGCTTGTTCCGCCATCCACGTGATCACCAAGTCCTCCATTCTGCCCGAAGTGGGAACCAAACAACTGGCTCGCTGCATTTTTCTGCAAAACGAAAAAATAAAAGTCAGAACCATCAGGTGCGGGTATCCCTGCCAGTGGGCTCACTTCAGGCAAACCTGTAGTACTTCCGTTGCTGTAGTTTTGTCGTTTATTAAGTCCGCCGCCCCAGCCCGACACATACACATTTTCACAGCGGTCAACCAGGAATGCAATGGGTGAAATATTTGGAAGAAATCCGCCTGTACCAAAAACAGTTGAATATACGTATGACGAAAGGTTGGGCTGCAGTTTTGCGATAAACTGCCCGCTGTTGGAATTGCTAAAGGCTGCATTTGTTACCGGCCAGGCACCTGTGGTTGTTCCCATCACATAAGGAAAACCTAAACGGTCAAATTTTAGCCCATAGAGCATATCGATTCCCGGAGTGCCCAGGTAGGTTGTTTTTATAATGGCCGAACCATCTGGTTGAATCTCTGTAACAAACCCGTCTGTGGTTCCACCATTGTAAGCAGGCCCCACAGTTCCGGTTTTATCGCCTGGTAAATTTGAGCTGGTTGTAGAACCACCCACATAGAGTTTGCCTGTTGTGGGGTTCAAACTTGTAACAAAGCATGCATCATCTCCTGATCCACCAAAGAAATTACCAAACAAATAAGCCGAAAGGCCAGGATTGAATTTCAGGATCACCCCATCCTGCCTGCCACCACCGTATGAGGATTGAATTAATCCACCGGAAAGTGGGAAATCAGACGATTGTGTACTGGAAGCAAGAATAATATCTCCTGCACCATCTAATATCACTTCGCTTCTTGCATCATCGCCGTAATTCCTGCGAAGGCCATCTGCTCCTAACGGTGGAGTGTACTTGGGGCGGATATTTACGCCGTCGTCCCCGGATCCACCGATTACCACTGATCCCAGTAAGGAACTTCCTGTGGCATTGAATTTTGTAAGAATGATATCATAGCCTCCTCCCGGACCGACCCGCCCGGTGGTAGAAGGAAAATTAGTTGATGTAGTTCGTCCAGCAACGATCAGGTTGCCCTGGCCATCCACGATCATGCTATGAGGCTGTTCATTGCGGCTTCCACCAAGATAGGTTGCATATAGCCTGTTTGATCCATTTGGCGAAAACTTGAAGATCGCAATATCATATCCTGCAAAACTGTTTTCCTCAACACCTCCACCATAACTTGTTTGAAATGCGCCGGGGGAAACGGGATAATTTGTTTGCGGCGGATCTGCAAAAACAATTCCCCCGGCGAACAGGCTTCCATCAGGGCCCGGTGTAGCGGTATAACCCCAATTGTCTGCTGTGCTGTTTGTAAAAGATGAGAAAATAATTGTAGGATCGATGATCAGTGTTTGCCTGTGATCATAATCCTTAACACTAAATGTGAGCACATTATTCCTTAGAACATATTTACAATCAACTTCTTTTTTACCTCCGGGAGTTGTTTGATAACTATAAGGAAATAACTCCTTCATATCACCCACCGGCGTTTTGATGATGAGTTCTTTTTCTTTTATTACTAATTCCGGTCCATTGTACTGCATTGCAATCGAGGAAACATTTCCGCCGGGATTAACAATAAAATCGTATTTCAATTTACCACCGTCACTATAATAACGAACATCAATTTGCGGATACACATTCTTATACGTTACAGCATAAAAGATCTTACACTCCCCTGCCCATTTTTTAGGATCATTGCCAACAAAATAATTATTGTAAGATGCCGAGAGCTTCTCGGGGATCAGTTTAATGGCATTTGAAGCACCAAGGAAATTTACTTTATAAGCAAACGAATGAAGGGTGACGGGCCCGGGTATTTCGGCATGGCCCAACTGGCTAACTGATTTAAGGTCGGTACTATTGTGCAACAAAACCGTAAACCCTTTTTGTTCAAGAAAAAAACTGCCCGCGCTAAAGTCGCCTTTGTATTGAACATTACCATGCCACTGCCCTTTATTCTCCACGAATTCCATTTGAGCCATTGCGGATTGAGAAAGGGAAAAACCTAAGAAAAAAACGAGTATGACGACAAATATTTTATTCACGCTGATCAACCGGTTAACTTTTTTACAATTTACTCATTATAAACGATAAAATCTATTGCTTTGTTTCGCAGAAACATGGCAATTATTTAGTTTAACTATTCTTTAGTTTCTTATCAAAAACTCAACACTTTCCGGGCAAAAACTGCTGCTGCCCTTTTCAACGCCTATAACTCTCGATCAAATATTTCATCATGCAATCTTGCTCCAAAGGGTTTTCCCTTTTTGACGCTGAAGTTGATTTTTCACGGGCAGATTTTCCGGCAAAACCAGCTCAGCGTCTTCGGTCATGATCCTTTCTACGGCGGCCCTCGCAGCTTCCAACATTATTTTATCATGAACAATGCTTGCAAGCTTAAAGTTCAGCACACCGCTCTGTTTTGTACCCTCAATTTCCCCGGGCCCCCTTATTTCCAGGTCCTTTTCTGCAATCTTAAAACCATCATTTGTGCTTACCATTATTTTCAACCGTCCCCTTGCATCATTTGACAGTTTTTGGCCTGTTAGCAATATGCAAAAACTTTTTTCGGCACCTCTGCCAACCCTTCCCCGGAGCTGGTGCAATTGTGAAAGTCCAAATTTCTCCGCACTTTCAATGACCATCACGGAGGCATTGGGAACATTTACCCCAACTTCGATTACGGTGGTACCCACTAGTATTTGAGTATCCCCGGTTACAAATCGCTGCATGTTGGTTTCTTTTAATTCTGCAGTTTGCTTTCCGTGTACCATGCTGATCCAATATTTAGGTTCAGGCAAGAACGACTTCACTTCTTCAAACCCTTTCATGAGGTTCTCATAATCCAATTTACTGCTTTCTTCAATCAGCGGGTAAATTACATATGCCTGCCTGCCGAGACCAACCTGTTCCTTGATAAAATCCATCACCTGTGGCCTTGAAGTTTCATTACGATGAACGGTGGTGATTGGTTGCCTGCCCGGGGGTAATTCATCTATAACACTATAGTCAAGATCTCCATAAGCAGTTAGTGCAAGTGTGCGTGGAATTGGCGTTGCCGTCATCACAAGTATATGCGGAGGTATTGTATTTTTTTTCCATAATCTTGCCCGCTGAGCCACACCAAATTTGTGCTGCTCGTCAACAACAGCAAAACCGAGGTTAGCAAAAAGAACCTTGTCTTCAATAATGGCATGGGTGCCAATGAGGATGGTAAGGGAACCATCTGCACTAGCTGCAAGAATGCGTTTTCGTTCTTTTGCCTTTGTGGAACCGGTTAATAGCTCCACCGTTACGGTCAATCCATCCAGCAAATCTTTTATATTATTGAAATGTTGTTGAGCAAGAATTTCGGTTGGGGCCATTAACACACTTTGAAAACCATTATCTGCTGCGATAAGCATGCTTAATAATGCAACCATGGTCTTACCACTTCCCACATCGCCCTGCAGGAGGCGGTTCATCTGGTGGCCGCTGCCTGTATCCTTTCTTATTTCTCTTAACACGTTTTGTTGAGCACCTGTTAGGGTAAACGGAAGCTTGTTCTTATAAAAATCGTTGAACCGCTCACCTACTTTCTCAAACACCAACCCCTTGCTGAATCGCTGCCTGCTTAACTTTACCAGTTGAATGCTTAACTGCGCAAAGAAAAATTCTTCAAATTTCAGGCGGCGCAATGCGTGCTGGTAATGTTGTTCAGAGGCAGGAAAATGGATATGCCTGTATGCATCAAATCGTTTGATGAACTTATATTGTTTGATGATCGAATCAGGCAGATTTTCAGGAATATCTTTTTCGGAGATTTTTTGAAATAATTCCTGTGTAAACTTCCCGATCGCTCTACCAGTGATACCCTTTGCTTTTAATTTTTCCGTGGATGGATAGATGGGTTCAAGATGTGCTTTTCCATCTGCATTTTTAGGGGTATAATTTTCCAATTCCGGATGAGCTATTTGTGGTTTGCTGAGGAAGAAACTCAATTTTCCAAATACCATATACTGCTGCCCTACCTGCAATACCTTTTCAACCCAACTTATGCCCTTGAACCAAACGAGTTCAATGATACCAGTCTCGTCTCTGAGGTGTGCTACCAACCGGCGGGCTTGTTTTTCACCGATCAATTCTACATCGGTAAGAATTCCTGCCACCTGCGTGTACTCGGTATCGTAAGAAAGCAGTGCAATCTTATCAACCTTCGTTTTATCAATATGCCTGAACGGATAAAATTCAAGCAGGTCTTTGAAGCTGAAAATACCAAGTTCCTTCCGCAACATATCGCCCCGCAGTGCAGAAATGCCGGTGAGGTATTCGATGGGACTTGATAATATATCGGGGCTTGACGAGATAAAATATACTTTGTACAAATATATTGGCTAAAACCACAAGAGCCGGTGGTTTTATCACATTAAATCAGGTGAAAATAAACAGGCAGACCTGGTTTGAATTCTTACTGGCATGTATGCCCGCCTGGACCTTGTTGCTTTGCAAAGTTGCGGTAGTTGAAAACGATCTTCAATTGAGCAGCAGCTTTCTAATTCCAAACCAAAGCAGGAAATGAATAGCATTTGATTATTGATTTCTTCGGAAAGAATTCTTATTAAAATGTTTTGGCTTGCCTGGATTCCTGTTGCTGCCGGTTCCGGTTCTTGCCTGTATTGCATTGTATTCAGGGGTTTCACCAAATTCGGCCGGAACCAATGCCTTTGGTACAGGTTTTCCCAACAATTTTTCAATGCTTGTAAGCTTACGTTGCTCTTTTACACTTACCAAGGTATAGGCACTTCCTTCGGCAGCTGCCCGTGCGGTACGGCCGATGCGGTGTACATAATCTTCACCATCGTGGGGAACATCATAATTTATAACGAGGTCAATATCGTCAATATCAATACCCCTGCTTAAAATATCTGTGGCTATAAGCACGGGTAAACGGCCACTTTTAAATTGTATCAATACGTCCTCACGCTTATCCTGGTCGAGGTCGCTGTGTATCTCATCCGCATTTATCTTATTTCGTTTAAGCTCACGCGTAAGTTGCTTTACACTTATCTTGCTGCTGCAGAAGATCAGCACCATTTTAAAATCCCGCTTTCTTAGCAAATGCAAAACGAGTGGAATTTTTTGTGCCTCATAAACGATGAATGCTTCCTGTGTTATTTTTTCGTTCGGTTTGCTGATGGAAATATTTACTTCCTCTGGCTGATGAAGTATTTTTCTTGCCAGCTCTCTTATTTTCTGTGGCATGGTGGCAGAAAAAAGCAGGTTCTGCCGTTTGGCCGGCAAATGTTTTATTATGAACATGATATCATCATAAAATCCCATGTCCAGCATCCGGTCTGCCTCATCAAGTACCAGGTATTTTAAACCATCTAATTTTACATATCCCATTTTAATATGTGCCATCATTTTCCCCGGAGTGCACACAACTATATCGGCACCCATGCTCAGTGCTTTCTTTTCCTGCACAAAAGCGTTTCCATCTCCACCGCCATATACAGCAATTGAACTGATATTGGTGAAATAAGAAAGACCCTCGAGATGTTGGGCAATTTGTACCGCCAGTTCCCTGGTTGGTACAATCACAAGCGCATTGATCGTATGCTGATCGTGTGATGATGTAATGATTTTATTGATCAGGGGAAGCAGGAAGGCTGCGGTTTTGCCGGTTCCGGTTTGTGCCGAGGCAATAATGTCTTTGCCTGAAAGAATGTGTGGGATCACCTGCTGCTGAACCGGGGTGGCTTCTTCATATCCTGAAGCGTCAATTCCTTCCATGAGCCGGCTGTCGAATCCAAAATTATTAAAATTCAAAAGTTCGTTTTATTTGTGTGAAGATAACACATTTGGTTGGAACATGACCCCGACAGCGGTTGCAAACCCTGTCGGCGGTTTTTGAAACAATCGTGATAACCGCGGTAAGGCCGGCAAGCCGCCGACAGGGTTTATCAACCTCCCGGGTTATTGATGCAACCGTTTTACCTAACTTGCAATCAAATTCACCCCATGGTAAAAGTTGGCGAATACAATACATTAAAAATCTTAAGGGCTGTAGATTTCGGGCTATATCTTGACGATGGTGCAGAAGGTATTTTGTTGCCAAAAAGATTTGTTCCTGCCGGTGCAAAAGAAGGTGATGAATTAAAAGTGTTTGTGTATCATGATAGCGAAGACAGGCTGATCGCAACTACACAACATCCAAAAGGGATCTTAGGAGATATTGTAAAATTGCGCACCATTAGTGTTACTGAACAAGGTGCTTTTTTAGACTGGGGATTGATGAAGGATATTTTTGTTCCAAAATCGAAACAACAGAATAACATGTTGCCCAACGGGGAATATCTTGTGAAAATTTACCTTGATGAACAAACCGGGCGCATAGCGGCTACAGAAAAAATAGAGTCTTTTTTAAGCAATGATGAACTTAGCGTAAAAGAAATGGAACTTGTTGATATGATCGTTTACCGAAGAACGGATATCGGTTATGTCGTTATTATCAATAACAAACATACCGGTGTATTGCATCACAATGAAATTTACCGCAACATAACGGTTGGTGATAAATTTACCGGGTTCATAAAAAAAATATATAATACAGATAATAAAATCGATGTTGCTGCGGGCAAGCCCGGCTATAACCGCGTGGAAGATGAAACAGGAAAAATACTCCGGTTATTAAAAGAAAATGATGGCTACTTACCTTACAACGATAAAACCGATCCGGAAGAAATATATTCTTTTTTTGGTATGAGTAAAAAGACATTTAAGATGACGACCGGCAATTTGTATAAACAACGGAAAATTAGTTTTGAGAAGACCGGAATAAAGTTAATAGATGGATGAGGGGAAGAGTAAGATGTAAGATTTAAGATGTAAGATTTAAGATGGGGGCTGCAAGATTTACGGATATACAATTTGGGGTATGAATAAAAGGAGCGTGTTTGATTTTTTTCTAAACCGGCTTAAAAAATTATCGTTGGAATTAATACTGCTGCTTGCAGTATTTTTTGCCTGCCTGTTTGTTTTATTGGGAGTTGCGGATATGGTTTTTGAAGATAAGAATATCCATTTCGACGAACATATTTTCGAGCTGCTTCAACCCTATGTCAGCGATAACAATACGAGGTTGATGCAATTCATAACTTTTTTTGGATCACATCATTTCTTATTACCTGCCAATATACTGCTCGTAATCATTTTTTTATTTATCAAAAAACATCGTTGGTATTCATTGAAAATTGCGGCAATATCAATTACAAGTACGGCTGTAATGTTTCTTTTAAAAGGTTTGTTGCAAAGACAGCGGCCATTGGTTCCCGTTATATCCAGGGTACATGGATATAGTTTTCCGAGTGGCCATAGTTTTTCAAGCATGGTTTTCTTTGGAATAATTTCATACATGGCATTTGCCACTATTAAAAACAGCTGGTTAAAATGGGCTGCCATTATTTGTTGCTTTTCCTTTGCCTTACTGATAGGCTTTAGCCGCATCTACTTAAAAGTACATTTTGCCAGTGATGTTATTGCGGGGTTTTGCCTGGGGATAATCTGGCTTGTCATTTCCCGGCAACTGTTAGTAAAAACAGAAGCCAAAAATAATTTAACTCAGTAGTCAAATGAGCCCTATGCCCTTTGAATGAATAACTGCTTCTGCACTATGAGTAAAATAACAGCAGGGCACTCCTTTTTTTTCTATTGAACTTAATTGTTCTTCAACAGGAGGTTTACGCAATTTGCTGACTTTTCTTATATAGATGCAATAGATTCTTCCAGGGAAATGTTCAGTAACGGATGCATAAATAAAAGGATCGGCCTGCGAATCATCTCCGAGTAATACAAACCGATGTTCAGGATAGGCTTCCAATACCCGGGTTATTCGCAGCAGTTTTGTGCCATGATTGTTTTGGCCGGTTTTAAAAACCTGTTGAATTCTCTTGACCTGGCTCAACAGGTAAACGCCTTCGGGAAGTTTGTTCCTGGCGGAAAAATCTCTTATATAATTATACAGGTTCCATTCACTGCTTGATACATAAAAAAAAGGATTGATCGTATTTCCCGGCGCATGAGCCTTTGAAAGGAGCTGGTAGTGATTTACCACGCCATCAAACGGCTTCCTGCTAAAAGCATTTTCCGTTAACAATACAAACAAGCGCTTACGGAGATTGGATGAATGAGAAACCAGGAAAGTATCATCAATGTCAGAGATAAAAGCGAACTGGTTGTAATGAGGAATGATCAAAATTGCTTTCGCTGTGGCAACAATATTCCCTCCTTCGCCATCGAGCATAGCTACTTCCACGGTATAAAATCCCGCAAGGGTCATTTGACCTGGCTGCCACTCGAATTTGAAAAAACCATCCTTTTCCGACCGGGTACTATATTTCTTTCCTTCCCAAATAAGTTCAACTACAGCGTCCTTTTTTATTTTTACCATGAACAACCGCAATAAGGCCAGGGCGTTTATTAAAAAGAACTGGCGATAATTTTTCCTGGGTAGCGGGCTGAGAGAAAATGTATGGCCATATAAAAAGCAATGCGTCTTATTTCCATACCCGTTATACAGCCTCACAACCGGCTGATCGGTTAACCTGAATGTTTTTAAACCCCAGCTTTTAATTTTTTGAATTAAAGATTTTTTTCTTGCAGCTTTGTGTGTTTTCTCTACATTCATGACAGCAAATTAAATAAATGAAGATGGCTTTAAAATTATTATTTGTAATTAATGCCAGTTCAGGCTCAAATGATACATCCTGGGAGGAAACGATCAGCAATTATTTTACCGGAAAGCAGCATGAGATCAATTATTTCATGCTGGAAAAAAATATGAACACGACAGAATTAAAAAAAATGATCGGGCAATCCAGGCCGGATAAAGTGATAGCAGTGGGCGGAGACGGAACGGTGATGTTGGTTGCTAAACTTATAGCAGGCTCCAGTGCGGCATTGGGAATACTGCCTGCAGGCTCAGCCAATGGAATGGCAAAAGAATTAAATATTTCCGAGACGCCCGATGAAGCCCTGGCGATCATTGAAAATGGGACCGTGAGTAGCTGTGATGCAATTAAATTGAATGAGGATGAAATCAGCCTGCATATGGCTGATATCGGAATCAATGCACAATTGATCAAGTATTTCTCTGAAGGAAATCTTAGGGGAAAACTCGGCTATCTCAAAGTGATGTTTAAAACATTGTGGCATGCTCAAAAAGTAAACCTCTTCATTCAGTCCAGGGATTATAATATCAACACAAGGGCCTTCATGGTAATAATTGCCAACGCTACCAAATACGGAACCGGGGCCATAGTGAACCCCGACGGAAAATTAAATGATGGCAAATTTGAATTAGTAATCGTGCGCAAACTTTCTTTGATTGAAATAATAAAAACCTTTTTCAATCCGGGATCATTGGATCCAAAAAAAATTGAGGTCATCCAGGTTTCATCAGTTAATATTCAGGCAAAGCGTTCCATACATTTCCAAATTGACGGTGAATATATAGGAAAAATAAAAAAGCTAAATGCGGTTATTATTCCTGGGTATGTAAACGTAATACAGGGAAATAAAAAATAACGATGCCAGTAAAGATTTTACCGCCTTGCAGTCAAAACACAACAAACCAATGAATTTACCAGTCCGACAGGAATTGGAATTTGCTGACCTAACGATCATGAAGAAACGCAGAAGTAACCACGAGGATGCAACCCGTTTGAGGATTTGAACAAACCGTTTTCATTTCATCAGTTTTATAAAATAGACATGTGCGGATCTAAATGCTGACAACGATTCAAACCGAGTACTTACATATTAAACTGCCCGTTGCGGGGTAAAAAATGCAATGTTTGAGAAAATTAATTCAGACATCAATTCAAAATCTATCCAGTCATTCAACTTTCTCAGCCGAACTGCATCTGGCATTATTCCAATGTAGAGCCCTTATGGAGGAAACATGGACAAATGCTGGGAATTTTGTAATACCGCCCTAAGCCCTTACACTGGCACCCAAATTTATACAGGGGTTATCTCGATTTTGTCAGGTATATTTCTCAACTTCATGTAAGATCAGAATGCATTAGTTTATAGACGATAAATAAGGAGCGAAATTTGTATTTTAGAATTAAATCCCTAGTTCAAAATGGATAAGTCATTAACTCTTTTTCTTGCTGAGGACGACCCGGTGGACAGGAACCTGTTTGTGGAGGCTGTGCGGGAGATAGATGCAGCGATACAATGTAGGACTGTGAACGATGGTGAAGCTGCCATGGATTTTTTAACAAACCCGGAAAACGAAGTGCCGGATTTTATTTTCCTTGATCTTCGTATGCCGAAAATAGGCGGCGAAAAATGCCTTGAATTGATCCGGCAGGATTTGAGGCTTAAGGATGTACCGGTTATTATTTTTACAACGACCCAGGAAGTTGCAATATCAAAAAATTTAATGACCTTGGGAGCTTCGCATTTCATGTCGAAGCCTACAGATATTGATGATATTTATTTTCAGATTTCCCATGTGTTGAATGATAACTGGCGATGAATCTTACAAGTTTTTTTTGACTTTGTGGTCAGCTTTCTGAGTTTATAAAATGACCGGTAGTAAGTAAGACGCTTTTTGATTTTAAAAGAACGGATGAAATTATTTCTAAAATACTGCGAAGACCGGGTCCCGGTTTGGCCAATAGCTATATTGGAGGAAATGCACATTGAGCATGAACAGGAAATAGTTTTTGGAGATTTGGTACTCAATGCTATGATACCGGAAAATGTATTTAATGAACTTCAAAACAAACTTTCACAGAATGGATTTACGATAATATCCGAACAGAATAATATCCTGGCGCAAAAAGTAAAATATGTAGTGTTTGATATGCTTGCCCGGCAAAAACTTCCCGAAATAAATATCTCTGCATATATAAGTAATCTCCTGCAACTTAATTATACTTACCTGGCAAATGTTTTTTCCAAAGTGGAAGGTATAACAGTAGAACGCTTTATAATTCTGAAAAAGATTGAAAAAGCAAAACATTTGTTGCTTTACTATGATTATGAGGTTAAGCAGGTAGCATTGATGCTTAATTACAGCAGCATCGGGCACTTTTGCAATCAATTCAAAAAAATTACGGGTACTACTCCAACTGAATTTAAAAAACAAAGCCTCTCTATTGCTGCTGGTAAGTAATCCTGCTGGTTACATAATTATTCGAACGGGCTGAAATATAGATACTCACTCCCTTATTTGTTGTATATTTAAGGATAGCGGCCTTAACTTACTGCAAATGAAAACTGGTATTCCGAAATATAAGATTCTTCTCGCCGATGATGATATAGATGACTGCAATTCGTTCAAAGAATCGTTGGAAGAATTGAAGCTATCCTATGCGCTGACGGTAGTACACAATGGCGAACAACTGATGAAACTGCTCAATGAGACAGGGGAATATCCGGATGTTATTTTCCTTGACCTTAATATGCCTCGAAAAACGGGCTTCCAATGCCTGGCGGAAATAAAAGAAGATAAACGAACAAATATGATCCCCGTAGTTATTGTTTCAACATCGCTCGATAATTATACGATTGAGCGGTTGTATGAAGGCGGGGCAATCCATTTTATCCAAAAGCCTTCAGATTTTACCCAACTGACCAGCCTGGTTTATAAAGCATTAAAAGCTTTATCTTTCCCTCAATCGAATGACGGTTTCAAAGAAAAATTTGTGATCTTTCCCTAACCTTATTTTATGCAAGCATCAAACGACAAGGCAGAAATTCTATCGACCAATCTATTTCCGGTGATTGGTGTAGGGGCATCTGCCGGTGGCCTTAGTGCATTCAAAACATTTGTTAAGGCGATCCCCCCCGATTCGGGAATGGCATATGTACTTGTACAACATTTGGCGCCGGATCACGAAAGCCTGCTACCTGAAATCCTTCAAAAGTTCGCCCAGGTTCCGGTCGTGGAAATTTCCGATGATATTAAAGTGCAACCTGATCATATTTATATTCTTCCCAGCAACAAAATGCTGGTTGCAAATGATGGCGTGCTGCAACTCACCCCAAGGGCTGAAAAAACCAAATCGACAAGAAATCTACCGATTGATTTATTCTTTACCTCCCTTGCAAACATTCACCAAACACATTCTATTGGGATCGTTTTGTCTGGAACAGGGTCAGATGGCACCCATGGATTGAAAGCAATAAAAGACCAGGGTGGGATTACTTTTGCCCAGGAACTTTCCACGGCTGAGTACGACGGTATGCCCCATCACGCCATTGAAGCTGGCGTGGTAGATTTTATCCTCGCCCCTGGAGAAATGACGAAGAAGCTCTTGGAACTGAAAAATCAGCTCATTCGAACTGATGAGGAAATCATCAATCTGCCCAAGCAAGATGATGAGGTGTTTAAACAAATCCTTTCTTTTCTGCACGTGCGGAAAGGAACCGATTTTGCTTATTATAAACAAACGACTTTACGCCGGCGGATTTTAAGAAGAATGGCATTGAACAAAAATGAGTCGCCCGCCCAGTATTACAACTTTTTAAAAGAAAACAAATCTGAGCCGACTGCCCTATACCTTGATTTGCTAATACCAGTAACTTCATTTTTCAGGGATGAAAAAGTATTTAATAATTTATGCAACGCCATTTTTCCACATATTTTAAATAATAAGTTCACGGAAGAGCCTATCCGCATTTGGGTAGCGGGATGCAGCACAGGTCAGGAAGCCTATTCGATGGCAATCTGCCTGAAAGAGTCCCTGGGAGACAATCCTGCCCGTGTACAGGTTTTTGCAACCGATGTAAGTGAACCAGCAGTAGCCAAAGCCAGGACCGGCCTTTACAGCAAGGCTGAAATTGAGGACGTAAGTTCCGGAAGGCTAAAAGAATTTTTTATTAAAGCCGATGGTGGCTACCAGTTAAACAAGCAGATCCGCAGCATGTGTGTATTTGCCACGCACGATTTTTTAAAAGACCCCCCCTTCGGCCGAATGGATCTGGTGAGCTGCAGGAATGTACTTATTTACATGGAGCCATACCTGCAGAAAAAAGCCCTCACTACTTTTCATTATGCACTGAATACAAAAGGTTTTTTATTGCTGGGGAAATCAGAAACCTGCAGCAGCGTCCCCGAGTTGTTTAACCCTTCAGAGAAACAGGACAAATTATTTACCCGAAAGGATGTAGCTGGAAGGTTTATGATGGTAACCAGCCGAAAAAATGAACAAACCTTAGATGACAGCAGCAATAAAATCCTGAATGAAAACATCGGCACAGATTTTCAAAAATCGGCAGATGAGATAATGCTTAATAAATACACGCCGGCAGGGGTTGTGGTAAATGAAGCGATGGACATCGTATATTTTCGGGGAAATTCGAATCTTTACCTTGAGCAGGCACCAGGCAAACCAAGCCACAACCTGTTAAAGATGGCCAGGGTAGGCCTTGCGTTTGAATTGCGCAATTTATTGCATAAAGTAAAAAAAGAAAAAAGCAGCGTTACAAAGGATAATATCCATTTTCAATCCGGCAATAATCAATATTATATTTCTATAGAAGCGGTTCCTTTACCCAATATGGTTGAACCTCATTATTTAGTGATATTTAATCCTGCTGACGACTTTAAGAATTCTACTGGCCTGGTTACCGGGCCGAATGATAGAACATCATCTAGATTAAAAAATGAAGAGAAGAAAGACCAGCGCATACAACGTTTAGAAAAGGAGTTAATGCAAATACATGAGGACATGCGCAGCATTACCGAAGACCAGGAAGCAGTTAATGAAGAATTACAGAGTGCCAATGAAGAATTATTGAGTAGCAGTGAAGAATTACAGAGTTTGAATGAAGAATTGGAATCAAGCAAGGAAGAATTACAGAGTACCAATGAAGAGCTCACTGTTTTGAACCAGGAGCTACTGAGTTCAAATGAGCAGTTAAATATTTCAAGGGAATACGCCGAGGCCATTATCGCAACCTTACCGGAACCCCTGCTTGTACTCAATAAAAATTTGAGGGTAATAAAAGCCAATGGTGCTTTTTTTAACTCCTTTGGCCTGACAGAAAAACAAACAGAGTCGGCGCTGATATACGAACTTGGTGATGAAGAATGGAATATCCCGGCCCTTCGTGAATTATTAGAAGAAATTCTGCCAGAGAAAACGGAATTTGAGAATTTTGAAGTCACCCATCAATTTCGTGGAATCGGTGAACGCATCATGTTATTGAATGCCCGTGAGATAGTGAGAAAGGCCGGTGAGGATAAATTGATCTTATTGGTGATCCGTGATATCACACAGCGAAAAAAAATGGAGCGGAAAGAAATCGAGATTCAAAAAAGATATGCGGGTGAATTGGAAGAAAAAGTGCGGCAACGAACCCTTGAACTTGTAGATGCCAATAAACAGCTGGAGCAGAAATATGTGGAAGTGAAAGGCATGAATGCAGAACTTGAGGCATTTACCTATATATCAAGTCATGATCTTCAGGAACCTTTGCGTAAAATACAATCATTCACACAACGAATATTACAAAAAGAGTTTGCCGGACTATCCGAAAACGGGAAGGAATATTTTAGCATCATAAATCATGCTGCCACCACGATGCGGACACTCATTGGAGACCTCCTCGTTTATTCACGCATGACCACAACAGAACGCGTATTTGAAAAAACCGATATTGCCGAAATAGTGGAAGAAGTAAAATTTGAATATGCCGAAATCATTAGCGAAAAAAAAGCGGTTATAAAAATTGTGGGGGATAGTTTTGCCAACATCAACCGTTTCCAGTTTCGCCAGTTGCTTAATAATTTGCTGGGAAATGCCCTTAAATTCTCACGCCCCGCAGTACCTCCGGAGATCACGATTACAAACAGTATTTCCGATGCGTCGGATCTTGAAAAAGATAATGCAGACTTAGCTGGTCTCCTGGTTGCAGGTGAGAAATACTATCACATTAGTGTAAAAGACAATGGTATAGGATTCAATAAAAAATATAAGAACCAGATATTCGATATATTTCAAAGGTTGCACGGAAAAGAAGAATTTGAAGGAACAGGCATTGGCCTGGCAATAGCAAAAAAGATCGTTGATAATCACAGCGGCTTTATTACAGCCACTGCTGTTGAAAACAAAGGCTCATGTTTTGATATTTACATTCCGCAAAATAAGATCTAATAGCGGTAACGCGTATTGGATTTACTGAATCTCCATAATTTTTTCAATTGCGTTTTCAGATCATCTTGCAATAATAAAATCCGTCTTATACCAATTAATACTTGTCAGTCAGCCTTGTCGAAGGGGATTATCGTAAATAACCCGGCTTCGACAAGTTCAGACTGACAATTCTTTGGTGGCGCAGCTTTAATTTAATTGGTATTACCTCTATAAAAGCCCTCATAATGGCATGTTCATATTTATTGCCTTATCACTGTTTAATAACGTCTGTTAGAACTGGACGAATAATGTTTGTTTGGAGTGGTTACTTTCCGATACAGAAAGTAATTTTAATTGATAATTAAGCAGTTATGATTTTGAGGTACAAATGGGGTACAAAAAGTGAAATAATTAAAGAAGCTTGCATTTTAAGTAGTTTTATTCTAGCTTTGTAAACTCTTTCCTTGAGTAAGCTGTTAAAACAATATCTTAGCAAAAAATCTGTTATAGTATATATACTACTTACTTAAAAATTATCTATGTATTTTGCTGATATATCAAACTCTTCAAGTTTAAATATTTATAAAGGTTTACTAGATAAATATTTAGAAAACCCATCATCAGCTGATATAAAAAATTTATTCGAGGGTATAATTAAAGTAGCTCATTTACTTTCAATTGGTGCTATAAAAGAGAATGAAATAGATAATACAATTTATAATTTAATTGTTGAAATAGTAGACCATAATAAAATTGGAAATCGAGCATACTTTCAAAATATTGATCCTAATAATATTGGTGAAGCACAATTTAAGACGCTGAGTGGGATACTATCTTCTTTAGCTTCGGATACTGTTCACGAATTGGTATAAGATGCAGTACCCAAAAACAGAATTACAAATAACTCAAATTGAAAGATTAATTGCTAATTCTCGTAGCAAGTTTTCCGATAAAAAGAAGACAGAGATATACAATAATTTACTTCTACTATTCAACAGTATTAAAAAAAGCAATTATCGCTCTTTTACTCCTCAAGATTTGTTTTACACTAAAATAGCTTTAGATATTGTTTTTTATGGCATAGAATTTTTAGATTATAAAACTGAAAATGAAATTCCTAAAAGGCTAATTTTCTGTTTAAACAAAGTTTTAAATGATTGGATCACTAATGGAACGGATACTTATTTTATTGTAGTTTCATATAATAGAACTCCTGATAATTTTTTTATTAGAGGTTATGATCAAGGCAGACTGTTAACATTAAAATTACTTTTTAGAACTTTGTTTAATATTGATTATTCTCAATCCCTAATTCAAATATCTAAGCCTCAATTTTTATCTAATGATTATCTTAGTGGCGTTCCCCTTTATCATGAACTTGGACATTTCATAGATAGGAATTACCAAATTATATATAATTTTTCCAGAGAACCCGATTTTATCTTGCATGGAATCACGGAGGTTCATTTTTCTGAATTTTTTGCAGACCTATTTGCTGCACAATATATTGGCAGTAGTGCTTTAGCACCTCTAGACGAAACAAGTACCAGAGTAACTCAAACACATCCCAGTATTGCTAAGAGAGTTGAAGTTGTTAACACTTTTATTCAAGGAACGGGGTCGCTTGAATGTATGACAATTGTAAATGAATTGAAACGAGTTACATTACTAAGAACAGGTAAAGATTTAAAAATCAGATATGAAGACTTCACTGACACAGAAAATCCATTTCTTACTTTAACACCCAGGTTTTTTACTGACCCACAAAAACTTCATTGCTTATTTAATGCTGGATGGCAATGTTGGTTAGATCCTAATAGCATTCTTCGAACAAAACATCCTGTACATTCAGATTGTAGCAATGTTATCAGTAAACTTATTAAAGGCTCTATCAAATTAACTATGCAACAAAGTGAATTAAATAAATTAAAAAAAGTTGGTAATTATATAGGGAATATTGCAAGTAAGTATGGGTTCATCGATAACTAATTCCAATCTTCAAACCACTCCCACCACCTTACACTATTTTTGGTGATATTAAAATGGCTGTGGCAGTTTATTTGTCTATTAACTGATGGATATACTGAGACATCACCATCGTCATGAATTTTCACTCGCCATCTTGGATTACCTTCTTTCAATAGATTTAGCTGAATAATATCTTTACAACCACAGGGACATTTAAATGATAATAACCACTTAAATTCTACTTCCCCAATATAGTACAACACATTTTCTTCTATTTCGTCAGGCACTTCGTCTACACTCATGAAGAGATAATACTTTTTGTATAATTTTTTACTTGGCAACTGATTTTCGTTTTTTAATATAATGTCTTTTTTTCTACAGCGTAGAATATTTCTGAAAAAGTTTATGATTCGGTTTTTCATAGGCTGATTTTAAAATTCTGGCATATTTAAAAAAGGTAGCATATCCCCTCTACCAACAAATTTTTTCAAATAATGATCTGAATATTCGTCTTTTTCATACTGAACATATGCGTCTGTGAAACTGACTCTAGTGATTGCAAACTGATCGTTGCTATCATATCTATAGCGATGTATTCTGGCTAAAAATTCATTTACAGCCATACTTGCTAATTGTGTATTTATACTAATCACTGCAGGACTTTCGACTCTAACATCGGTTATATAGCCCATTTTCTGCTGTTCATCGTAATGATCAATGTCTGTTCTGAACATTGCAGCCGCTCTTAAATCCTCTGAGTTATATACACCCCTAGACAATAAGGTTGATCCACCTGGTTGTAAATAATGGACTGTACCCATAATTTGACTTATACCACCACTACCGTCTGAAATTAATTTAATGCCAATATCAAAGTAAGGTATGAGATAAAAGCTTGCAAGCTGGTTTAACAAATGGCGGCCATCGATACTATCCACACATCCAAAAATAATATCTGCATTCGCTACCTGTTTCAAAATTTCAACACTGTCATATAAGTTATTAGCTAGCGCTACCACTTTTGTTCCTAAACCTATATCATCAATAGCCTGTTTAAGTACATCAACCTTTCGATTACCCTGTAAAGCATCATTCATTGTTGAATTATAAATACGGTTCAAATTTTTCTTTTCAATAGTATCAGGGTCTACCATGATAATCTTACCAATACCTAACCGCGTAAGTTGTTCAATTACTGGGCTTCCTGTCCCGGAGCAACCCACAACTGCAGCAGTCATATTTTTTAATTTATTAACTGTCCCTTCGCCAAAAGCTTGCCTTGTACGCAAGGAAAAATCTTCACCACCATGCCTTTCGTTATTACCCCATAGAAGAATATCATTGCCCGTAACAGAGATAATTTCCAACTTTATAAAATTCAGATCAGCAGTCACCGCTCGACCAAATATTTCACCACCCGGAAGCATAACTGCACTTACGTGTGAGTAATCATCGTCCATCCATCCTCCTATTGAATCAAATAATTCTTTGTCAGCAATATCGTCTGTTTTAGAAAATTGTCGATATTCACTAGTGTGGCTATGTATTTTTAATATCGATAATTTTTTGCTAGAAGCTTTTTGTAATATTCCTTGCAATCCTTCTGTTGACCAAGTGACTTTGCTAATAGTTCTTACAAAACAGCGTTCATAAGAAATTGGGAATATCTCATGTACCAAAAATGTAACACCTATCTCACTTTCACATCTTCCACATATTGCAATAGCCACTGCTTCCAGATTATCCCCTGGAAACAAATGTTCTTTTAACACATCATAATGTATTCCTGCTATTTTTAATTTATAGTTCATTTGTTTAATTCTCGTTCCAACCAAAAATTTACCATTTGTATATGTGTAGAAATATTATCAAGTCCAGGTCTCCAAGGATTTTCCCCAGTTCGGTGCCTTGACCACCTCTGCCAGTTTTTACTATCCATTTGCATAGGTGACAAAGCACCAATAGGTTTCCCAGAAAGCAAACTTAAATTAGGCGAAAAATAGACCATATCTATTTGGCTTACTGGATAACCAGCATCAATTTTCAAAGCCACAGCAACAGTGGATACATTGTAACCTTTAGGAACTGGATAATTATGAAGAATTACCCAATTTCCAGTTGTGCAACGAACTGCTTCCCATTGTAGGTCAAGATTTGTAAGAAAATCCAAGTCTTCTTCAATTAAGGAAAAATCTTTTCTCATTTTTAGCCTTCTGTTTGATCTAAAGGAATAGTCATAAATCTTTCAATGCCAGGCTCACAAAAACAGATCTTTTCATCGTAATTAATTTTCTTTACTTCGCCACCTTTCTTTTTTAGATTTAGCTGGAAGCGTTCCACTGGTATTTTTCCTGCTACTTCAAGAATTTCTTTCCCTGTCATGCACTCTTGATCAACCTTATAAAGTGCCTTATCTACTTTGATAAGATATTTTTTACCTTTAGGAAGTTCTTTTCCGGCTTTTGCATATTCTTCAATATCAATGTATTCTGAGGATACATCTTGAGGATTTGTGTTATCTATAGTCATAAAATAGTTTTTTATATACTTACTTAACGTGAAAGCGTTACAATTAGGTTCTGTAACGCTTATGCGTTTAATAATTGTAAACAGACTCATTATATCAAATCAGTAACAAAATATCGTCCTTTAGAATCTTCAGCTGACCATGAGCTGTTAGAAATGCTTAATAATAGTTCATTGTCCGGACAGGCTTTCGAGGAGTTTTATAATCGCTTTAAAGATTTCGTCTTGATTCTTTGTCGCAAATGTTGCTCTGCTTTTGATAATTCAAATCAATTGGCTGATGATATATTTCAACACACTTTTCTCAAAGTTCTTCATAAGGGCTATACTTTTCAAAAAAGGGAGGTTCCTGGGAAAGAAATTTATACACCTGAAATCAAAAGCTGGTTATCTAGAATTGCAAAAAATGAATTAATAAATTTCCTTAGAAAAAACCCAGATGAGAAAGTTCTGATGTTACAAAATAGAATTAGAAGCCAGGATTTAGAAATTATCTCTCATGAACCAGACAAAACAGATCAAGAGCCAATTCAATCTCCTAGCATTCAGCAGGATATATTAGAGAAGGGACTTTCAATATTATCTGAAGAAGAGAAATTGGTATTAATGACTTATATGCTTTACTATAATAGACAATCGCCAAATAGTCATCTACCAGATGAAATTATTAAAACTTTAACCCAAAAACTTGGTGTTAAAGCCGGTTCTCTTAGACAAATAAAATCTAGAGCATTACAAAAAATTATGAAAATCAAAGAACAATTCCCAATTACTTAATAAATCTTATTTATGAATTATAATCCAGAAATGAATAATGAAAAAAAATTTGAGGATGAATTATTTAATTCATTAAAATTTTATGGATATCTGTTTCCTGAAAATGTTTCTCAAATAGAAGCTTTCGAGGGTTTGCATAATGAGAGCATTGTGAATGCCCCTTCAATTAATGATATATTATTATTGGAAAGTGGTGCATCTGTGGATAATAGTATCAATTTAGAGATAGGTCTTGCAGCTTATTCTAGTTCAGACGATACATTCTTGGATATACCTGAAGAAGACTCAGAAGATCCAGAAAAAAAATAACTTTTTAAATTTATTATATGCCAATAATAGTAACATACGATATTCCTTCTAAGCACATAGAATTAAAAAAATTATTATTTAATAAGGGCTATACCGACAAAATACAGCATTTTCAAGAGGGTATTTATAAAAGTATTTACTTACCTAATACTACAGTATATCATGCAACAAAAACCGCTTCCGAAGGTAGAGAAGACCTTCAGAGTTGCACAACTACTTTGCAGATAAAACTAGAACGCTGTATTTCAACACAATGGGGACCTAACTGGGCTGCTATTTATGGGGAACCCTTTCAATAATAATTCCTTTTTATCGTTAAACATTATGGGTTTCTCTTGTAACCCAATAAAATTGTTTATTTTTGTATTAATAAATTCTCCATGAACGAAAAAGATATACAAAACCTTATTGACCTTGCCGAATCAAAAATTCGGGAAGGTGTATCCAAAGAAGAGGCTCTTGAATCTTTGGTTGGTGCTGGTATATTGGACATTGAAGGGAACTTTACTTCTAACTACGAATCACTCGATACCGAGGATTAAATTTCTTACTTTTTATGTATAATACCCGTCCGGGTCTCCTAATTGGTTTTCACGGTTGCGATAAATTTAGGCAACAGGAGTTATTAGCTGACTCTTCTTCCATACCTATCTCTGATGAGCCATTCGATTGGCTGGGGCATGGTATGTATTTTTGGGAAAATAATGCAGATCGAGCTTTGGAATGGGCGACAGTTAAACAAAAAAAAGGAAGTATTAAAGAAGCAGCAGTATTAGGAGCAGTAATAGACTTAGGGCATTGTTGTGATTTACTGGACTCTGCATTTATTAAAATGGTGGTGGCCTATTATAATTTAATGGATCTTGAACTTAAAGAGGTCGGTAAAGCACTACCTATAAACCGAGATATCAAATCTGATGTTCACGGAGACAAACTTTTACGAGATCTTGATTGCGCTACAATTGAGTTTATGCACAAGCAAATTCGAACGCAATACAAAAATGACGTCAAGAAAAAGGGCTATAGTTCCTATAAGATGTTTGATTCTGTACGAGGGGTCTTTCCGGAAGGAGGGCCTGCTTATAGCGGCTCAGGATTCTCAGCAAAAAGTCATATACAGATTTGCATAAGGAATGCAAATTGCATAAAGGGCTTTTTTCAGAAAAGAGAGGAATTAGATTTTATTTTGCAAGAAATAAATAGAAAATAGGAAAATTTATTCTTTGACTATTAATTGCCGAGTTGTACTTTATTGTGTTTACACTTATTTATAATCCCTCCGTTTTCCTTTAATTCATTTAATTGAAACAAAATATAGAGCATGAGCATATATCTGCCTCTATCAAAGAATGAATAGTTCTCACCATGCACCATTGCATTCCTGGATATTCTTAATCTGTCAGAAATTCCAAAATAAACAAATCTTCTCTCTTCAATAAATAGCTCATTCATTTTATTAACAGTTTTAGAATCAATCCGTCTAAGAGAAAGAGAAATTGGTAGTTCTCCTTGGGTTAAAAAATCTAGAGCCTCTTTTATAAAAATCATCTGTGGTTTATCCTTATTCGTGAATTGTTTTGTGTAAGAGTGCTTTTCGAAATCAAAAAAATCATATTTATTAGGTCGAAAACCCAATTTATATTTCGCATAAAATTCAATGATTCCATACATAAAAACGGCCCCGATTGGAGCTTTCCCAAATATGTCACCTGACATAATTAGTTCTTTAGCCTCTTTAATTGACTTTGTACGATCCGGCAAAATATAATCAGCATCATAGTAGGAAAAATATTCTTGAATAAACCAATTAACATCATCAGGATTAATTATTGCTCCCATAGCCATAAAATGCCTGTAAATAATGAGTTCACATAAATAAATTTTAAGGTCAACGGTTGTATTCTTATAGTCTACAAAGTCCTTTAAGTATTCTTCAGGATGTTCATGGAAAATAGCTTCTTCTTTATACCCAAACTTTTCAGCTGCAATTTTATACTGATCTATATTCATAATACGATTTTCTCTTATTGAAATATTTTAATGTATTCACTCATTCATTCTTAATATTAGTTTGTTACCACAAAATCTAACAACTCACGCACTTTTTCTAAATATGCCAGATTAAAGGTATTAATTGAATAATATTTATTTAATACTTGCTCCATCATAAATATCCTATCTACTGGATTAGGCGTAGAATTTAATTCACGCCCCTTCATCAAAATTTCCTTTACTGATTTAGCAAACCCACTTTTAATTGCCTGCATAATCCAATCCCAGTCAGAAATAGAAATAAAAAACAAATTGGAAGGAGGGAGAATTGAAATATCGATTTTTTCTTCGTCAATAAACTTTTGTACAGGCCCAGACAAAAACTCGTGGTAAGCATCCGGTCCAAATCCTAAATACATTTCTTTATAGGTTATAATGACGCCAAATAATTCATGAGCGCTTTTTATTGTATTAGCTGTGGATAGAAGTTGACAATACGCTTTAACAACAGAATCTTTCAAGTCTGAAGCTAATAAGGTTGCTTCACGCGAAACACCCGAACGTGGAGATAATTCTACCGCCTTAACTTCAATTAATACTTCCTTATCAATTAAGAAATCTGACACTTTCTTTACAGGATATTTTCTCTTTAAATCATTTTCAGTTTCCGTATTAATGTCGTTTTCTTTTAGCCCTAATAACACATATTTTTCAAGTCTAACACCAAGCTCATTTGAAAATTTATTAGGTTCTTTCACTTTCAAATAGTCATAAATAAATTGAGATAAAGTTTGAACAAAAACTGATTTGTGGAGAATATGATATTCATCTTTAAAATATAAAAAAGGTTTACGAGCAAATAAATTTGTTTCATAAAGCTGTAAAAGTGGATTATTCAATTTTTGTAAATCCTGTATCTCATTTGCATTTGTAGCTGTCAGCAAAGGCAAATATTTTTCAGAAGGATCTTCGGCAAAAAGCTCTCTAAAGAGAGAAAAGTAATCCTCTTTTAGAACACCTTCATACTTAAATCCTTGAAGCAGTTTATCTCGGTTAATATATATGAAAGTGAAATAAGAATACTTGCAAAACTGTTGTATATCCATCCCTGTATAACGTAGGAAAGACTCATTTATATCAAAGTTGTTTTTGTTACCCTTAAAAAGTATAAACTGACGATGCAGAAGAGTTGCATAAAAAGAATTCTGCAGCGAAAACTGCTGAAAAGCTATAATTCTCAAGAACCGTTTAAGGTCATAATCTGATTTAAATTTAAAATCTGAATTCTCTGAGTTGAAATTACTTATCAATGAAAGTATCGATTGAATATCCTTTTTATTTGCCGTAGTTTTATAGCGATCATCAGGAGAGTAAATAAAAACCCATTTAAGAAGAACTAATAATTCCCAAAAAGCATATCGGGGTTGCCCTGGCTGTTGAATTTGTTTAAGTAATTTAAGTATTTCATAAACCAAGGACGAATGCTTATGCTTGGCAATTCGCTTTTTGATAATTTCAAAATCCATTTTATTAAGCTAGTTGTTATTACAATTTAAGTATTTTAGTACAGCCTTTATTGATAATATCCTTAGATAATGGATATAAATGTAGAAGATTTTGAAAAGCAAGCAGAATGCATTTATAAGATGAACGTTATTCTGTCAGAGGTAACGGGGCAGTATTTCGCCACGATCATAAAAATAAGCCCACTCTGACACAAGTGTTCTGAAGGATACTTGTGACTCTCAAAAATGGCAGGTCCTAGACCGTCAAAAAAAATTAATGTTTTTTACTGTAACAGTAAAAATTAATATTCTACCTGTTACACATAGATGTTAATACAAATCCTGGCAAATAATGAGCGAATATCATTCAGTAAGGTTGCAAACTTACTGACTTGTCCGTCACAAGTGATCCTTCGGCACATTTGCGTCAACGTGGGTAAACAGATCTGAAGCAGATAAATTTAGTATTGGAACCCAAGAGACCGTTAACTTATACTTATCGCACTGGCTATATTGGCTACTACTATTTGGATACACCTTTATATACAAAATTGTTGATGCTGGTGTATTGTATGTATAGGTTATGGTTTCATTATTTGTCCCTGTATTATAAGATCCTGCCAATGCCCCACCAGATAATCCATTATATGGATATAGTTCAATATCGTAATTAGCCGGCAAATTTGTTAAATCAATACCTAAAGTTCCTTTTCCATCCAATGGTATTTTATACCAATCTTGATCTGACCCAGCGGAAATAATGCTATTAACTATAGTTGATGTATTCATTTGATACAAAGGAGTTGCAAATAATTGAGGTGCTCTAGTAGTATCATCATTTGGCTCAAAGCTTTCGGGGCAATTATCAGGAACATATGTAAATTGATGGATGATTAATTCAACATTATTGCCATCAGATGGAAAATTACCATCATTGAGCCACAAGTTTATAGCAACAGGCATATTGCTTTTATTTAAAATAATCGGATTGTTTGTAAATAAATGATTTTCGTATTGACTAGTGTTATCATTTTGAAAACCATTCAAACTTTGAAACAAAATATTATCATACTTTCTAGTAAATCTTTGTGTCGAATTAGAATTATTTAATGTACATGGCATGTGATAAGTTTCTCTACCTCCTGGTGTTCCAAATGCTGGATATACAGTGTAATTTAAAATGTCAGCTGAGCTATTTCCCCATTTAGCATACTCAATATCATTTTCCTCGAACTGATCAGTGACAGGACCTTTATAATCAAACATACCAAAAACTACATTTTTATCCAATAAATCAATTCGCCCTTCCACCCAAAATTGATAGACACCCGAAGCAAAAGTACTATCAGTAAATACTTCAGAACAATACCACTTTCCTGTACTCGTATTTTTCTTAATAGCTAGATGTAAAAAACCATTATTATCCAACCAAACATTATTAGGATCGAAATAATTAGGGCCTGGTCGTACAGTATCTAATCTTGAATCTGTTATATTCCAGCTCATATCGCTGAAATCAATTTTAGCTCGTACTGTAAGTACAGCATTGTTACTTGTAACAACAGAAGCATTATTGCAATTTTTGACAATACATTTATACTTATTTCCATTGTCTTCAAATTTCAGCATTGGTGTTGTATATGAAGAATTATTAGCTCCTGGTATTTGCACAAAATTCTTATACCAATAATACGTAAACGGACCCGTACCGCTAACTGAGACATTAAAAGTTGCGGTATTACCTACATTTTTTGTCAGGTTTTGAGGTTGGGAAGAAATTGAGACCGGAGTACATGAACTATTTACCGTAAGTGTTGCATTATTAGTTATAGCCTGGAATGTGCTACTACAATTTGTTACAATACATTTATAAGTGTTGCCATTATCTCCTTGTGTTAAACTCGGAGTAGTATATGTAGAACTGCTAGCTCCTGAAATTTGGACATTATTTTTATACCAAAAATATAAAAAAGGTGAAGTGCCACTCACACCTACACTAAAGGTCGCTGTACTTCCAACACCTGCTGTTTGATTCTGAGGTTGAGAGGAAATTGAAACTGCCGTACATGAACTACTATTTACTGAAAGAAGTACGTTATTACTGGTGACTGTAGAAGCATTGTTACAATTTTTTATGACGCACTTATATCTATTTCCGCTGTCTGCAATCGTTAAGATCGGAGTAGTATAAGAAGAACTGTTCGCTCCAGGAATTTGTACAAAATTTTTATACCAAAAATATGAAAAAGGTGAAGTGCCATTCACACCAACACTAAAAGTTACAGCGCCTCCAACATTTGCGGTTTGATTCTGAGGCTGGGAGGAAATTGAAACTGGTGTACACGTACTGCTTACAGTAAGCGTTGCGCTATTACTTGTGGCCTGGAATGTACTACTGCAATTTGTTACAATACATTTATAAATGTTTCCATTATCTGAAAGTGACAGAGTTGGAGTGGTATAAGTAGAACTGTTAGCTCCTGATATTTGAACATTATTTTTATACCAAAAATATAAAAAAGGCGAAGTGCCATTCACGCCTATGCTAAAAGTGACTGTACTGCCAACATTGGCAGTTTTATTTTGTGGTTGAGTTGAAATCGAAACAGCTGTACATTGCCCAACTGAACTTTTAGCCATTATAAAAAATACTACAACAAACAATAATTTTCTCATATTAAATAATTTAAACGCAGGAAATTTAAGCTGGTTTTCTATGAGTAATGGAAAAACTAAGGGGTAATAAATTGGTATTAGTTTTATAATAGAAGAAAGATAAGTGTATTAATTCATTTTTGCAATGGGTGTTTTAACGGTATTTATGTTGAGTAATTATTAAATCCATATACCTTATGCAGATCCATCTGCCCAATTTCCCGTGTGAAATTTCTTAACAATGAAAATTGCTAATTTTTATTCTAAATCAGTATTAACCTTTTCATTTATCAATTCCAATAGTTTAGCATTTGGCTGAAAAGTAGTAAGTCGGTTACCGTCGGTTGTTGCCCAATCATAAATATTAATATCATATTCCCATTCCTTATAGTCCTTAACTACCAAAGCGCCGGGCGGCTGAATATTTCGATCTTGAGATAAGTTAAAACCAAATCTTTCAAATATTCTTATTCCTTTCATAGCTTCCAAAATATTATTCAATGCTGCCATATAAATGCTTTCATTACCTTTTGATTTTTCCTTTTTCTTTAAATCAGGATCTGTAAAAATTTTACTGCCATATTTTACAACTTCAATTAGTGCTTTTTGATTATCCATTATTTTACTCATTTTCTGAGCTACAGGTAAATTCCAACCTGGATTGCTTGTAGTAAGCCATTCGTTTATTATGATTTTCGCAATCTCTCTATTTGGGACTATTAAATGAAAGTGTGGATTATAAGTTTTCTTCCTTGCATTGAAGTTACATTCCAGGGACCTTACACCCATTAATTTTATGCCCTTTCCTCTTTGATTTCTTTTCTTATATTTTGCAATGATGTTATTTATCCCTTTAAGTACTGATCTTATAACAGCCTTCAATTTATATAGCGGCACTGATCTAACAGTTAATGTGACAAAATACGGTTCCTTCCAGGTTTGCACAAAAGGCAAATAGCTGTTTATAATTGCGGCTTTTCTTATACTGCAGCATAAGGTACAAAATCGATTTTTACAATACCTGCCATATAACTTTCCATTCGCTGTATATATCTTGTTTTGGCAGTGGTAAGTATTCCAAAAACTTTTTTTTCTTTTTTCACTCATTCCATTTACAATCATTTCATTTTTCTGATCAAGCACATCAATCAAACCCAACATCATTTTTTGAGTAATCAGTTTCCTTTTTGCTCTGCCCTTTAAAGCTTTCAAATTAGTAGCATCTGAGCCGGTCCCGGTTAACATTATAGCCCTTTTCCCTCCCGGTTCTGTCCCGGTTTGTGCTAATGTATAGATATACCCCCGGTAAGGGTTTTTGGAATGGTCTGTGGACATTCTATTTCGTTTTTGTGTTAATGTAATTTTTAGCCTCAATATCAGTTTCAGCGAAAGTTTTCTTTCTGCCTTGTTTGAGGTAATTCATTAATTCCGCTTTGGAGAAATAGCAGCGTTTGGAACGCTTCATTACAGGGATCTGTTTTTTAGAAATAAGGCCGTAAATAGTGGGGACCGATAAGGATAAAAATTTAGCTGCATCCTGGACGGTTAGAAGTTCATCCGAATCTGTTTGAGGATCGTTGCTTCCTTGCTTATTATTTTTTAAGCAAGAGTTAACGCAATCTATAATTACCGTTTGTAAGTCTTCAATCGGTAAAGAAATAAATATTGTTTTTTCCATATCAATTTATTTTGACACGAAAAAACATTAATGCAATAGCTTAATCTTCCCAATCTTCCCAATTGGGAAGATTGGGAAGAAAATATTTTGTTTTATTGAAGGACTTGAGAAAGGAGAGTTTTAATATCTAATTCCACTTTATCGGAATTTAGCCTAACATATTGCTTTCTAAATTCACTTGCATCTTTAGAAAGGTTTAAGCCCTTAAGGGTATTGTTTAAAATATTTTTATATGCCATATCCCCGAAATGTTTTATAAGGGGTTCGGGTTTATGATTCTTCAAAACCTTTAACCATAATGGCAATATGCCTTTACTTTTTCCTATGTAATTGTTTAAGGCATCAATTACCGGCGGCTGTAATTCTCTTAAGATTTTCAAACATTTTTCTGCATTACTGGCATCGTAAAATATATCTTCAAAACTTTGTTGTAAAGTAGTAGTATCGGTTTGAGGTTTTGCTTTAGGTTCCTTCTTATTTACAGAAGGATCATTTAGAAATTTGTAATAAAGTAAAAAAGCTACTCCCCTTTCCAATGCTGCAAAAGCACTGTGAGCTATTTGTTCTATCTCATCCGCATTATTAATTTCTGAAAAATTGGGGTTTGTCCTGCGCCTATAATGTAAGAAATCTAATTTCGCTTTATTTAAGCTGGTTTCAATATCTCTTTCTACCCCTGATCTTAATGAATCAAAAGCAAGTCTTGAATATCCTTCTAAAGAAAACTCTGTGAGTAGGTTTCCTGCCTTCATTGGGATAGGTTGCAAAAATTCGCTCTCAATCTTTTCTCTTTCTTCTGTTATGAATTGCGTTTTATCAATAAATCCAGTTGCCAGTTTTACTTTATCATAATAATACTCTACAAGGCGTTTGTACTTAGCATTATCAATAGCTAATTCACTTAATTTTTTCTTATTGGGTAAAACCATAGTTTCATTATTTTTCACATATCGTTCCTGAATCCTGGATTCTAAAAATCTATAATATTTTATTATCTCTGAAACATGAGTATAGTGCATCAGGTTTGATTCATCCAATACAAATCTGTTCAAATCAATTTCATTTCCTAAAAACATCTTTGGAAATAGGGATTGACCGAAAGACATTTGTTCCAATTGGTCATTTGCATACTTTACATTCTGTGATTCTTCTTTAAGTGTTAAGCATTGAGGATACTTGAAAAAAGTAAATATAATGTTCCTAATATGCAACAGTAAGTTGTGGGGGTCCAATGATCGTTTTAATTGTGCTGTTAACCTCTCAATCTCATAATCTGCATTAAATGCCTTATACTGTTTTGTAAAGCCGGATATGTCTTTATATTTTTTATCAAATGCAGCCCAAACAAATTCGTTGTATTCAGCTATTTGGTCTTTTGTTTCTGGCGAAGGATCAAATACAGGAATGCTACTAAAGAATGCTGTGTCTGGATTCTTTACAGGATCATAAGGAATATTCTCATATACCTGGCGCAAAGTATTAGGATTATAACCTTCCACTGTAAAAAGAAATTGCAGTTTATCCTTGTATGTTTTAGCTGCTCTTAATTTTTTCGTTATTCGTTTTACTTCTTTATCCCGAAGCTTAAAATAAATCTGTTGATGATCGGCTGAAAAGTCCCCTGTTTTTCTGCAATTAAAACAGCCACAATAAATTTTCATCTTCTCACCGGGGCTTTGCCAATCCCAATAGATTTGCCCCGCCATTGTAAACACTGAAAGACTACATATATTTTTATTAAAATATTCTAACTTCTTTTCAAAATCAGGTATGTTATCCAAATTCTTTTTATAGATTAAATTTTTTTCATTGCTGGCATCCCTAAAAGTGCCTATTGGATATATTAACTGTAAGTCATAAAGAGGGCCGCTTGTACTGGGGATTACTTCTATACTGGTTGTTATCATTGGTGCATTATATTAATACACAAATTTAATTTTTTAACCGTTTAATTAATTGTTATTATGTGTTTTGTATGCTTTTGATTCCGAATAAAGATTTTCCATAATCTGAACCACAATTATTCTGCAAAGCAATACGCTTTTAATAAGATGGAATTACTAAAAATCTAACTGAATTTTATTGGAGGCTTCCCGTTTGGTTTGATCAATGATCTTTGCGTAAATCTGAGTAGTTTTTAATTCCCGGTGTCCTAACATTTTGGAAACAGTGTATATATCAGTTCCTTTACTTAATTGCAAAGTAGCAAAAGTATGTCTGAAACAATGAAAGGTTATGTCTTTTGTTATCCCGGCTAAACCGATCCAATGGGATAGATGCTTATTGGAATAAGCCGAATAAGTCAACCCATTAAATACCCTTTCCCCCGCTTCTTTGCGTGGACCTAATAACCTAAAAGCCTGTTCAGATATTGGCAGCATTTCAACTCCCTTTGTTTTTTGCTGTTTGAACTTAATGAAATAGCCGTTGCCCTTTATAAATTCTAATTCACCCCATAACAGTTTTTCAATATCTGAAAACCTTAACCCGGTAAGGGCCGAAAACAATGCTGCGGTTTTCATTAAGGGATTTTTGCAATCTGTTTTTGCAAGTACATTAAGTTCCTCAATAGTTAAAAAGGATCTCTGCGTTTCTGCCTGCTTTATCTGTTCAACTTTTGAATTAAGATTGTTTTGCAAATAGCCGTCCTTATAAGCCTGCTTTAAGGTGGCCTTAAACTTATTGAAATAAGATAATGCCGAATTTTGAGAAAGGGTTACTTTGTCGCTCTTATTGCTTTTAGTGGTTAATAGGTAATCTCTGAACTCGCTACAAAAAGATTCATCCAGGCTGCTAAATCTTAAAACGCCATTTGTAAATTTTTCTAGATATTGATAAGCAGATACCCAGTTATCATGATTAGAAGCTTTTCTTTTATCAGCCAACTTTTTAAAGTACTCTACAAAGTTCTGTTCACCCTGCTCTTTTATTTTTAATTGCTCCCTTTCATAGCCGGTATAAATCTCAGGTTTATTCAGGTTGTTCTCTTTTTTCTGCCTGATCTGTTCAGCCCTTTGCAGTGTTTCCTTGTTATGCTGTTTGTCTATAGGATTAAGCTTTACTTTTTTTGGTTCACCTTTTTTGTCCAGTACAGTTACAAACCTTCTTTGCTCTTTCCCGTTTGCATCATTATATTTCTGTTCTTCAATTTCGGTTTCATTCATTAAGAACATATTCAAAAACTCCCGGCGGGTTTTCTCCCCGGTTTCCAGGTTAATGATTTCAGGGTAAAAATCTAAATACAAACTTTGCCTGTTTCCGGTGATTGATTTCTGTCTTAGCTTAACTTTTATTGCCATTGTATCTATACTTAATGTTTAACATAATAAGGTGTCAACCGCAGTTTTTGGAACGTAGGCAAACCAACCTTTGCGAAATTTAGGGATCTGATTTTTAATGATAAGATTTCTTAAAGCACTTTCAGAAATTCCATATTTTTCTCTTACCTGTTCTGTACTATAACAATCTGAAATATCATAATTCACTTGTTCAGCTTTGCTTTCTGTTAGGGTTGTGGCGGCCTGTGGTTTATCAAATAGTTTGTCCAATGCTGAACGCTTAACCCTTGTTATCCTTTGCCCCAAATTAACCGCTTCGATATCCCCGCTTTCTATATAATAATAAACAGTACGAAGGGAACAGTTTAATAAGCTGGCAACGTCCCGGACCGTCAAAAACTCTTTTGTTTTTAAGTGTTCAATGTTCCCGCTTTTTAACTGTTGTATCCCCTGGTTGCTTGCTTCAATTTTCGCAGCTCTTACCCCTGCTTTGTGTCCTGCATTTGCGCATTTATGGGAGCAGTATTTTGTAACGGTGGTCCGGGCTGTAAACTCATTCCCGCAATGTTGACAAACTCTTTGTACCTGAAAATTTGAACTCATTTTATAGCTTTAAATGTCATTAAGTTGATTTAAGTGCATTTAAGTGCAAAAATAGAAGGGGTTTTAACCCCTGACTTTGCACCTCAATAGCTTTGAGGTACAAATGAGGTACAAATATAAGCGAAATAAGCAGATAAAAAAACAAAGTAAGAGGATAGTAAGGGAGCGAAAACCCCCTATTTTAAAGGGTGTTAAAGCGTTTTAGTATGTTTTGGTAAATGTTTGTTTTGATTGGTTACTTTCCGATACAGAACTTACTAAATATAAAATCCAACACATCTTCATTCGAAATGTCCCCGGTGATCTCAGATATGTAATGTAGGCAACGGCGAATATCCAGTGCAAGCAGGTCGCCGGGAACGTTAGTATCCAGCCCTGATTTAATATCGCCTAATGAAGCATCAACCTGTTGCAAGGCTGAATAATGACGTGCGTTCGTAACAATGGTGTTTTCTGTATTTATGTCGGAGGACACGGCTTTGTTATAAAGTAGTTCCTTTAACTGATGCAGCCCATCCTTATTTTTTGCGGCAATATAAGTTCCTGCTGCAAGATCCACCACAATGCCTTCTTTACTGAGTCGCCTTATCCATTTATCATATTTATTATGAACATCCAGGGTTTTATGTTCATAGGATTTAAGCCAGCTGATGGCTTCGCGGCTTTCATCAGTCATGTCTATTAAATGAATGATGATATCGGCACGTTCTGCATTGGCTTTTGATCTGGCCATGCCAATGTCTTCTATTATATCGCTCTTACTGTCACGGATACCAGCAGTATCTATAAGCCTGAAAAGAATTCCATTGATATTTACCGTTTCTTCAATACTGTCGCGGGTGGTACCTGCAATCTCACTCACTATCGCACGTTCTTCATTCAGCAACGCATTAAGCAATGTGCTTTTACCGGCATTGGGTTTACCAATAATTGCAACGCTAACCCCATTCTTAATTACATTACCCAGTTGAAATGAATTCAATAATTGTTGTGTAGTGATTTCTGCATGATTGATCAGCTCATAGAACTTTTTTCTATCAGCAAATTCAACATCCTCGGTAGCAAAATCAAGTTCGAGTTCTATCAAGGCACTAAACTGGATAAGATCTTCCCTTAATTGTTTTAACACGTCGCTAAATCCGCCACGTACATTGTGTAAAGCCGTTCTTTGTGATGCTTTTGTGTTGGACGCAATAAGATCAGCTACGGCCTCTGCCTGGGTAAGATCAAGCTTTCCATTTAAAAACGCACGCTGGGTAAATTCTCCTGCTTTGGCAAGCCTTGCGCCATGGCTGATACATGCCTGGATGATCTGCTGCTGCACGTATGGGCTACCGTGACAACTTATTTCAATAACGTCTTCACCCGTATAACTCCTGGGCCCTTTGAATAATGAAACAACAGCTTCATCTATATCTTCATTTCCATCCCTGATAATTCCAACATGGATCGTATGAGTCAATTGCTTTACCAGGTCTTTTGAAGGAAAAATACTAGTTGCGATTGTAAATGCCCCTGAACCGCTCAATCTTATTACGCCGATAGCACCGATACCTGCTGGCGTAGCCAATGCTACAATGGTATCATCCCAGCCTGATAATTTATTGCTCATGCAGCAAAGATACTTTCATTATTATTTGGGAATCGCTTTTGAGAAATGCATTCATAGATATTATTGAATCAAAAAATGTCAGTAGAAAAGGTCTAAAAGGGTACGGAAAACGGTAAGTAGCAACAGCAGATCATCATTTATCAATCAACATCCTGAAGCTTTTAGAGACCAATTTAAATCAGGTTGCAGCTGTTGACAACCAGCATGCTTCGATACTTATTTTCAATGCAGGAAAGTCAACCCAGCACAATTTATTTATCTTACAAACTTCATTTTTATTTTATATGCTTCCTTTCTTCATCACTCAGCTCCGTTATGTAGTATCTTTTTACCCGGCAAATAGAAGCTTCATCAATAAGATCAACGAGGTTTTTGAAATTTGATTCGGGAGATGGTTTGATGATCATCACTAATTTATCATTGTGCATGATCTCCATTACATGTTGCTTCTTTTGCATGATCAATTTCCTTAACCCGCTTGCAGCATAGCCGGTTGTTTTATACACGGGATATTTTTCTATACCTTCATAATAAACGAGCGTATTATTTGCGCCGGGAATTAAAGTCAGCGCACAGCTTTCACACACAAGGTCATTAATTGTCGAATCTTTATCGTCAGGCACCATCGCATTCATTACTTTTCGTTCACTCATTGTTGTTGTAAATACAAAAAAAGTGATCAATAAAAAACCCAGGTCAACCATAGGCGTTAGGTCCACCCTGGTACTACGCCTTGAAAACTTTCTTTCCTTTTTTTGCTTGTTAATGCTGATCATCTCTGCCATAAAATAGTTTTTACCAAGATAAAAATCCATAAGATTTCCACATCAGATACAATAATTCACCGGGATTTTCTATTTAGACCATAAAGTAAAAATCAAAAAAAATCCTCCCCAAAATGGGGAGGGCTTTTGACTTTTGGCTTTTTAATTTTTAATTATTCTCCGCCACAACAAACGTGATCGGCTGGCGGCGATATGCATTAACAGCACGGCCATTTTGGTTTGCAGGCGTCCACTTTGGGCCCTTCTTAATGATCTTTACAGCTTCTGCTTCCATTCCGTGGCCAAAACTTGTTTCAGCTTCAACAGCGCTAATACTTCCATCCTTACTCACGATAAACTTAACAATTACCTGGTAAGTTCCTTCAGACGCTCCATTCTCTACAGGTGTATTTGGATCAAGGTTGTTTTGAAGGTACCTTCTCCAGGCCGCTTCCCCACCCGGGAACTGGGCTTCCTGTTCTACCTTGGTAAATATTTTATTTTCATCATCTTCCTTAGGTGTTTCTACTACCTGCGACCCTTTGTCTTCTACAGGTGCCTGAACGATCTGTTGGGTGTTGTCAGTTTCAACCGTTTTTTCACTTATAGCTGCATCCTCCTTAATCTCTTCAATCTTTTCATCCGGCTTTACCTCTTCGTCTTTCACTACTTTAGGCGGCACAAACTGTACTTGTTTTATTTCCGGAGGTGGCGGTGGTACTGGTGGTGGTGGTGGAGGAGGTGGTGGTGGTGGCTCATTTTTTATTTCTGCCATTTGCGTATCCAATACATCAACTGTTTTGGCGTCGTCACTGGAAATGATATTTGTGAGCAAAGTGCCAAGGAAGATCAATAAAAGAATTGAACCGGTAATAATTAAAGCCTTGGTTAAACGCCGGCTATAGCTTTTTCGAAGTTCGTATGCACCATAAGATTTATTCCTGTCTTCAAAAATAATATCGAGTATATCGGCCTGTAAAATTTTATTTGCTTCCATTATAATCTCTTTGATTAGATAAATTCGAAATGATTAGATTCAAAATTGCAACAAATTCCATAACTATTTTATTCCATTCATCTCTTCTGTTTTCTTTATCAGTGTTTTTTCAACCGCTGCAATATCCACTTCGGCATAATGGCCTGGAGGCACAGCAGAGATACTCATCTCGTCTAAAATATCAATTGAATTTTTAAAAGTGGATAATGAATCTGACTTAATGATATACATGAGGTCATCAATTGGAGTCGCTTTCTTTTTATCAAGGATCAATTTACGAACCTCTTTAAAAGTTGTACTCTTAAATTGTTCACTAAGCTTATCCGGTTCCAATACACCAAAATAATAATATACCTGGTTTGCCTTGCCCAACAATATGGTCATTGCACCGGATTGCTTTACTTTCTTTTCATTGGTAGGATCGTTGTCCTTTGGTTCATTCATATTCATCGCCGTAGGCTGACTCATGGTTGTGGTGAACACGAAAAAAGTGATCAACAGAAATCCAAGATCTACCATTGGAGTGAGATCCACACGCGTGGATAATTTTTTTGATTTTTTTACGCCCGGGCCCTTCTTATGCCCGCCGCCCGACGAAGTATCGATTTCTGCCATGGCAATATTTTTTTATATTGATTATAATCGGTTTTACTCTTTCTCCATTCCTATTCTGGCCAGCTCTGAGCCCTTAGGAATATCTTTTGAATTTGTAACAATCCGGAATTTAAAAATCGCATTTCTTTTGAATGCCTGCTTTACCTGCTTAAACACAGGATACAAGGCGTTGTTATCACCTTTTACGAGCAGCATATTTTCCAGTACTTTCTGATCGGTGCCTTTATACGCATCCGTTACGCTGCGCATCCAATCGGCCAATTCATTTTGTGCACTGTCAACGGGAATACCAGGTAACTTATCCGGGGCAATTGGCGTTGCCAACCCTAATGCAGATTTGATCTGGTTGGCAGGAAGGCCGATAAACTCTGACTTCTTAAATTTTTCCAGTTCCCCAACAGTGAGTTGTATCCCCTTTTGTGAAACAAATTTATCTATGATGTCGCCCTTTTTTGTGTCGTCTCCCAATGCAAGAAAAACCTTACCATCGCCGGTCATCGTGATCATGATTGATTTGTCCGGGGCAGCTTTTGTTGAAACTGAAGAAGGCGGGTTTACCGATAACACTTCAGGTGGTTTCTGTTTTGTCGCAAGGATGAAAAACGTCAACAGCAAAAAAGCCACATCGCACATAGCCGTCATATCAACGTTTGTACTCTTGCGTGGTATTTTAACTTTTGGCATGTCTGTTTAATTTTTAGGATGTTACTGTAAGATTCAGTATCTATACTATTCCATACAATTATTTGTATAGAGAAGCAAAGGTTTGAGTTAAAGTAAAACCAGATTCATCAATACCATAAGTAATGCCA
>JBDSBG010000086.1:0-62440 GCA_039921685.1 Ferruginibacter sp. | reverse complement strand
CTGCAGGTATGTTGTTCCATAAGCTGTTGGCATCATACCTAGATTTTAAGCTGATTGTTATGATCCCTGATTGCAATGACTTCGATACTTTCTTTGCCCCTTACATGTTTTGGCAGCCATGCTTTTATCCGGGTTATAAAAAATGCGCCCATGAATCGCTTGTATGGTGGCCGGTACAGCTATTATCTGTCTCGCAGCCAGATAAAGCAGCCATTGAAGCATTTTTCGTAAGCAGTTCATTTTGACGTTCCGTGCCGCCCCTGTTGCCATAATCGTCTGTCACATCAGGGTCATTCATGCACACTTTGTTGATGACCGGTACCGGCACATAGCTTTCGTGGAGGCTGCAATAAGGGCAATACCTTTAATGCCGCCTACCCAACCGTTGGGCTGGCTTACAAATGAAAAGAATATTTTTAATTCTTATTACTCCTGTTGAGCCCTTAGCGTATACTGGTTAGCAGTTGGTGGTTTTTTGGGGAAGCTGTCATCGATAAATGAAAATGAGGGCCAGTTTTTTTAAGCAATGAAATATGGTTATGCCTGAAATCTTACATTTGCAAACTAACTAAACATTCTACATGATCAAAGAACGAATTCTGGTAATAGGCGCATCCGGACAAATAGGCGTTGAACTTACACTTGCTCTAAGAAAAATTTACGGTGATTCAAACGTGATAGCATCCGATTTGAGGGAAGAAAATGCATTGCTTAAAGGAACTGGCCCTTATGTAAGCCTTGATGTAATGAACAAGGAAATGCTGCATGTACAGGTGATCAGGCAAGGCATAACACAGATATATTTACTCGCAGCTATCCTTTCTGCAACTGGTGAAAAAAATCCCAACCTTGCATGGAACCTTAATATGCAAAGCCTGTTGAATGTATTGGATATTGCAAGAGAAGAAAAATTACATAAGGTTTACTGGCCATCATCGATCGCTGTATTCGGACCTACTTCACCTAAAATAAATTGCCCGCAGCAAACTGTGATTGAGCCTGTTACTGTATATGGAATAAGCAAGTATGCCGGGGAATTCTGGTGCCATTATTACAACCATCGTTATGGAACGGATGTAAGAAGTTTGCGTTATCCCGGGCTCATAAGTTATAAAAGTGCACCGGGAGGTGGCACCACAGATTATGCAGTGGAAATTTTTCATGAAGCGCTGGAAGACAAAAAATACGAATGTTTTTTACGTAAGGACACCTACCTGCCCATGATGTACATGCCCGACGCCATACGGGCTACCATTGAATTGATGGAAGCAGATGCATCAAAAATATCTATTCGCACTTCGTACAATATATCCGGTATGAGTTTTTCTCCGGAAGAGATCGCTGCTGAAATCAGCAAACACATTCCTGTTTTTTCTATGAGTTATAAAGAAGACTACCGGCAAGCAATAGCCGATAGCTGGCCACAAAGTATTGATGATACCGTAGCAAGAAAGGACTGGGGCTGGAAAGAAGAATTTGACCTTTCTCAAATGACAAAAGATATGTTGGCGAACCTGTGAATTTGGGTTAAAGGAAGGGTTACTATAAAGCTTTTGTGTTCAACATACTATGTTTAATATTCCCGGAGCACTCTTTTAACTCTTGAAAAAACTCGCCTGGTTTGCTGCTAAGAAAAACCGTTCGATTTTAAAAATGGTCAAATGAAAAAAATAATATCCGTATCAATCGTTTTGATGTTAACTGCATCTTTAGACGTTATGGCCCAACCTACAGGAACCGCGTATGAAAAGAACAGTTCCAATATTTCGCTGGGTTATGGTTTTGTAAATGTGTGGGGGCGGTTTTTGGAAAGGTCTATCACACTGCCTGAGTACCAGGTGAAATCCCAATTCTTTTTTACGCTTGTGTATGAATATGCGTTGCTGAACAGGGTTAGTGCCGGGTTATCTGCGAGTTATTCCCGGGTGCGTGGTGAAGCGAGCAGGTACCAGCTTTTGGACCAGATCACAATTTTCTCGGTGCTGGCCAGGGCAAACTATCATGTTTTTAAGTCTTCTAAGTTCGATCCATATTTCGGTGGAGGAATCGGTATCAATAATTCGCAATACAGAAATTTAAATCGCTCTGTTATTCCTGTTGACAAGGTTCCAAGCCTTTTAGATTTTTCAGCCCAGTTGGGCCTCAAATACTTTCCTGTAAAACATCTGGGCTTTTATATGGAAGCCGGTTATGTGGGCGGTGCTATTTTACACCTTGGTGTTACCGGGAGTTTTTAAATGTAAAATTTAAAATGTAAAATATAAATGTAAAAGTGGACATTCGTTGTTCAGAATTGAAACGGGATTTTTAGTATAAGGTCCTGTACGGGTCCAGGCGCTCAGGTCAAGGCCGTCTGATGAGACCCTGCAATAATTTCCGCAAAGCAAGGTTGGTTAAACAGCGGTGTCAGCATTTACATGGATTTCAGTTACCGCAAAAACTCTTGTTCAGCAGTTGCTTTATTAGGGCAAAACTCTATCTTCGCCCCCATTTTCACCAAAACTAATCGACTCATGAAAAAATTATTCTTCGTACCTGCGATACTGTTCGCATTTTTAACAACCGCCAGTGCCCAGGACGGCGAGCGTAAATTCCAGAAATTTAAAGGCGAAATAAGCGGCGGATATGGATATTTCCCTGGCTCTAACGTTAAAAGCGGATTCCTGTTTGCCTTAGAACCGAAGTTTGGGATAATGGACCAGTTATATCTTGGCGCAAAGTTCGAAACCGGTTTGCAATACGGTAATATTAATGCGATTGATTACAGCTATGGTGGCACTTATAACTACGATTTAGTGAAAATCTACGAGTCATTAAGTATTACAGCCGATTTTTATTTTACGGATAATTTCAGTGTTCGCCCATTTGTAGGAGCGGGCGGTGGCATACACCTGGTTAATATTACAAATACCGGCGTGGATTATAATACTTATGATGGCACATCCACAAAAGTATTTTTCGGTGGGCTGGCAAGGGTTGGAGTTGAAATCCAACGTTTCCGCCTTGGGCTGGAATACAATCTCAATGCAAATACAAAGTCCGGCCATGACGAATACATTTCTGCTACAAATTCTTATGCAACGATCTACGATGTATCAAAGAATTCTTACATAGCCATTAAAGCGGGTGTATTTTTTGGTGGTGGCCCAAGGGAGCGCCAAAGGAGACATCATAGGGGCTAATTAGCTTCATCAAATCGAACAAAACAATGAAAACGCAGGCCAGGCCGCGTTTTTTTTGCTCCTTTTAGAACATGGCGGATCATTCATCATTGAGGTATTTTTTTTCCACTTTGATATAAGTGCAAATTAATTGCCTTATCTTGCGCCCGATTTATAACTAAAACACGTAATATGAAAAAAATTATCTTAATTGCTGCAATTGCAGTTTGTTCAATTTCCTCTTATGCACAGGTTTCTTTTGGTGCGCAGGTGGGTGCTAATCTTGGAATGGGAAAATCTAAGTATGATTATTCTGATCCTATCTACGGTGCTCCTTCTTTAACAAGTGATCCAAAAGTTGGATTCCTGATCGGGGTTTTGGCTGAAGTTCCGTTTGGTAAACTCTCATTTAGACCCGAGTTAAATTTCGTTCAGAAAGGAAGCAAAGACGGTTACAATTTTTCTTACGCCGGATTTTATGACAATGATTCCAGGAAGCGCACGTTAAATTATATCGAAGTTCCATTGAACGTTACATACAATCTTGAAATAGGAAAAACTGGAAAAGTGTTTTTTGGACTTGGGCCTGCGGTAGCTATTGGATTATCAGGAAATTATAAATATGCAAATGGTGACAAGTATAAAGTAAAATTTGACGGATTGAAACTTGATGATTATGATAGTCCAGGCGATGCGGACAATGAACATTTGAAAAGGGTGGATGTAGGATTAAATGTTCTGGGAGGATTTCAACTTGGAATGGGTGCTTTTGCAAAAATTGGATATACTTATGGTTTTGTAAATATTGACCCTAATAAGGATAACAATGATGCAGAGGACAGATCTACGTACAAAAACAGAGGTTTTAATATTTGTATAGGTTATATGATTGGCGGAAAAAAAAGTAAATAAAATATTTTCGATTGAATTAAAAGGCTGCTTCTTGTAAGCAGCCTTTTTTCATGTCCATATCCCTCGTAAGCGAAAATAACATTGGGTATTTTTGTTCATTTTATTCCACAATCTTATGGCTGGCTGCGCTTCTAACAGTACAGGCACTCAATTTGTAATATGGGTTGTCTAACTAAAAATACATCTCATGAAAAGAATTTTTTTAATGGCAGCGATGATGACTGCTGTTTCGATCCAAAGTTTTGCGCAACCTTCCTTCGGCCTACAGGTTGGTGGCAACCTGGCTTCTACAAGGTTGGAAACTGAATCAGGTTCTGGCAATTCAACTACGAAGGTGAATACAGATCCACGTTTCGGCTTTTTGGCTGGTATTGTAACCGAGATCCCGTTTGGCCCGGTTAGTTTTCGTCCTGAAGTTAACTATGTTCAAAAAGGATTTAAATACAATGATGAAGGAAGTTTTTTTGGAGCAACCACTACAACTGATAACAAAGCCCTGCTCAGTTACATCGAAATTCCTCTAAATGTAACCTTTAATGTACCGGCCGTAGGCAGTCATCTGTTTTTTGGACTCGGGCCAACAGTTGCCTGGGGTATTGGCGGTAAATATGAAGCCAGAAGTACCCTTGGAGGATTGTCGGGAGAAAACCAGGCAGACATTAAGTTTGATGGTGATGATGACGCCAATGATGACGATATTCATTTAAAAAGTTTTGAATTTTCAGGTAATATACTGGCGGGATACAAAATGGATAATGGCTTTACGATCAATGTTGGTTACACCTTAGGATTTTCTGATATTCTTCCTGGAAACGATAATTCTTCCTGGAAAAACAGCGGTCTAACACTGAAAGTAGGTTATATGTTCGGCGGTCCGAAAGCGGGCGGTGGTACAACTACAACTTCTGGTAGCTCTGGTGGAACTTTTTAACCAGTTATATAGGTAAGATTTAGGATTTAAGGTTTAAGATTTTTGATGCAGTCCTTGATACGTGCAAAATCTTAAATCTTAAATCTTCCATCTTAAATCTTTCAGATTCCCAAAACCTCTTTCATTGTAAATATCCCTTTTTTTCCTGCAATGAATTCAGCTGCCATTACAGCCCCTTCTGCAAAACCATTCCTGTTGTGTGCAGTATGAATAATTTCCAGCTCATCAACCTCAGAAATATATTTCACAATATGTGTGCCCGGTGCCGGATCAATTCGTTTACTAATGATCGTTAGTTCCTCGTTATTTTGTGATTGATCATTCTTCCAGGATTTTTTTCGGGGTAGTTCATTTATGATACCTTCTGCAATGCTGATCGCAGTACCGCTGGGTGCATCTTTTTTTTGGGTATGATGTATCTCTTCTATCGTTACATCATATTCATTTCGATTTGCCATCAGGGTAGCAAGCCTTTTATTTACTTCAAAGAAAATATTTACTCCCACGCTGAAATTGCTTGCGTATAACAAGCCGCCTCGCCGGTTTTCGCAATACTTTTTTACTTCGTCCCATTGCTGTAGCCAACCAGTGCTTCCGCAAACAACAGGAATGCCGGCATGAATACAGGTGCTGATATTTTTAACAGCAGTATGCGGCCCTGTGAATTCTATGGCTGCATCACAGCCCTGCAAATTTCGTATGGTAAGTTCGTCAACATTGGAAGAGCTTATTTTTAATGCGATGGTATGGCCCTGCCGCAACAAGATATTTTCTATTGCTTTGCCCATTTTTCCGTAACCGATCAAGGCAATATTTAGGGCGGGGAATTTTTTCATTTATGGAAGTTTGTGGTAAGAAAGAAATGTTCAATGAACCTCACCCCCAACCCCCGCCCGACACGGTCATCCGGGCGGGCCTCTCCGAAGCGGGGAGCCAGTCCATGATAATCTGAAATTTGATTTTTACCTGCAGGGATTAAAAATTTATCTCCGATCATTTCATTAAACATTAATGTTGTACGTCTAATATTGAAGATTTCTTAAAAAGCCTCATCAACAAGAAACTAATTTACCGAAAAGATAAAACCAAACCAACCCCATTCGTATTCGCCATGGGGCTCCACCCGAACCCCTCTTCTAATAATGATTTTAGTGGTCGTTAGACATTATCATTCTAACAGGTGATTAATTAATATTACTTGTCTTATCCGATGAGCATTGAATATTGTACGTCGAATATTGAGGATTTCTTAAAAAGCCTCATCAATAAGGAGCTATCCAATCTACCGAAAAGATAAAACCAAACTAACTCCATTCGTATTCGCCATCGGGCTGTACCCCGGTTTTAATTGTAAACCAAGATCATCACTCACATCGAATGTTTTTAAATGAGCGTCCACAGCGGCATCGGCAACATTGAGTCCCCAGAAGACAAGGAAGAACAACACAGTGTAGTCAACATTTTGCCTTACCTGGTTGCGGAATGTTCTGATCCTTTCGGGCTGATCTTTTACGCTATAATAAGGTTGTTTTATCTGGTAATCATTAGATGCATTGCCATCTGTAGCAAGTATATATGCCTGCTTCGATTCATTGTATTGTTTTATGTTGTGAAAGAAAACGCCAACGGTTATTCCCAGCCCGCCGTATACGAGGGGAAGCTTCCAGTATTTTTTATTGGTGATTTGTCCCCAACCCGGGAGAATGGAAGAGCGTCTTATCGCTATGTTGGGATTGTATTTTTTAGTGCTGTCGTTTACTGTTTTGGTTCCTTTTGAAGTACGTATTTTGCCTGATGCAGTGATCACTGCAGTATCTGCAATCAATTTGTTCTGTGCAATTATATTACTGCAACAAAGAAAACTGATAGAAAAAACGATGATCCTGATCCCTGTAAACATCGGCGTTTATTGATAACAAGCAAATGAGTAACCTGCCTGGTAAGTAAATAGGTTGACAAGTTGATAGAATACCATGACCAGTCAACATGATCAACTAACGTTTATATTCATTTTATCCAACAAACCATTCAGCTCTTCCAATGAATAATATTCAAATAAAATGCTGCCATATCCTTTTTTATTATGGGTCAATTTTACTTTAGTGCTGAATTGCGATGCTAAATTATCTTCTATCTTTTTAAATGAAGGAGCTAGTTGGGGTTTTACAGATGTTTTAACAGCACCCGCCGTGTATATTTTTCTTACAAGGTCCTCGGTCTGGCGAACGGAAAGGCCGCGGTTCTTTATTTCTGAAAATATATAAAGTTGTTTGTCTACCACATCCACATTTATCAATGCCCTGGCATGGCCCATTGATATAACGCCATTCCTTACAGCAACCTGGATATCAGGAGGCAATTTTAATAAACGAATATAATTGGTAACGGTGCTTCTTTCTTTGCCCATGCGCTCTGCAACCTGCTCTTGCGTGTAATCGAGTTCATCCATCAACCTTTTATAGCTTAGGGCGATCTCAATTGCATTTAAATTTTCACGTTGCAGGTTTTCCAGCAAGGCAAGCTCAAGCAGGCTGTCCTCTGTTGTTTGCCTCACATAAACAGGCACATCTTTGAGCCCGGCTATTTTTGCAGCCCTGTATCGTCTTTCACCCGCCACAAGGCGGTACCTGCCATTGCCAATAGCCGACACCGTTAGTGGCTGAATGAGATGATGCATCTTGATGGAAGCAGCCAGTTCACTCAATGCAGTTTCATCAAAATCTTTCCTGGGTTGATTTGGATTAGGCTCAATCTGGTCGAGCGACACGTTGGACACACTTGTGGATCTTTCAACGATCTCTGACTTTAAATTACCAGAAGTTGTTTTAAGATCTGCATCAATATTCTGTAGCAAACTTCTTATTCCTTTTCCGAGGGCGTCTTTTTTTTGTGAAGTACTCATTTTTTAAGCTGCAAGCTACAAGCTACAAGCTATAAGCCAGTCCTTTTGGCAAGAGAATTATAGCTGAAACCAGGAGCTCTATTTTTATTATTTTTTATTTATCCAGTTAAGCTGCAGGCTACAAGCTATAAGCCAATTCTTTTGACGAGCGAATTATAGCTGATAATCAAGAGCTCTATTTTATTACTTTTTATGTATCCAGTTAAGCTACAAGCTATAAGCCAGTCCTTTTGGCAAGTGAATTATAGCTGATAACCCGGAGCTCTATTTTATTATTTTTTATGATTCCGGAAAGTCCGGTTTTTCTTAAATAGTTTAAAAATTACAGACAACTTGTAGCTTGTAGCTTGCAGCTCTAACTCATTATCTTATCTTCCTTCTTAATCTTCGTCATATTATTCTTCTGCAGTATTTCCTTTGCAAGGTTGAGGTAATTCACGGCACCCTTACTATCGGAATCGTAAAGAATAACAGGTTTGCCAAAACTTGGGGCTTCACTTAGTTTTGTATTTCGGTGGATGATGCTGTTAAATACCATGTCCTCAAAGTGGCGGCGTACTTCGCTTACCACCTGGTTGCATAGCCGCAGCCTTCCATCATACATGGTCATCAATATGCCTTCTATTTTGAGCTCAGTATTCAAACGGTTCTGTACAATCTTCACCGTGTTTAATAATTTGCCGAGGCCTTCTAATGCAAAAAATTCTGTTTGAACAGGAACCACTACACTGTCAGCAGCTGTAAGTGCATTTACCGTGATCAATCCAAGTGATGGTGAACAATCAATAACAATAAAATCATAATCATTTTTGATAGGCTCCAGGATCTTCTTTAAAATCGTTTCCCTGTTGGGAGAATCTATCATTTCAATTTCAGCACCAACCAGGTCTATATGCGAAGGGATTAGGTCAAGATGGGGGATGGCAGTTTTTAATACAACATCGCGGGCACTTGTTTCATTTACCATGCAATCATACAGGCTCTTGGTTACATTATGCAGGTCAAAACCTACTCCCGTGGTGCTGTTGGCCTGCGGATCTGCATCTACCAGGAGTGTTCTATATTCTAAAATCGCAAAACTTGCTGCAAGGTTAATGGCAGTTGTGGTTTTTCCTACTCCTCCTTTTTGATTTGCTATGCCTATGGTTCTTCCCATTGTGTTCGTTCCTCTGTTTATTGAAACTAATGCTAAATAAAATAAAATAATGATCGATCAGTAACGTCTTTTATGCCAGGGGGCCTGCCTCAAAAGGGTTAAAACTGGTTTTGCTGCAAAAGTCGGCATTTTATTTAAAGGTTCCAAAGGTTTCAGGTGTTCCAAAGGTTTAAATGGTTTAAAACGTTTAAGTCGTTTAAGAGGTTTAATTCGTTTAATGTATTTAAAAATTTTAAGCGGTTAAGGTGTCTCCAACGCTCTAATGTCTTAAACGCATTAAACGACTTAAACGTTTTAAACCTCTTTGCTTACTTTTATAAAAAAAATCTCTATGCGTTCACCCATGGGTGTTTTGATCTTCATCGGATTGATGCTTTTACTGGATACTTACTTTTTCCAGGCAATTAAAACTGTTTCACAGTCGGCTTCACCAAAAATAAAACTGGTTATTTATAGCGTTTATTGGGCCATAACCCTTTTCGCTATCATTGGCTTCCTGCTATTTGTTTATAGTGAACCCAATTTTTTAGGTAAAAAAGTACGTACTTATTTGTTTGCAACCATCATCGGCCTGTTCCTGGCGAAACTAACGGCCCTGATCTTTTTCTTTGCCGACGACCTTCGAAGAGGCATTCAATGGCTGGCCGGTAAATTATTTTTCAATAATACTGAAGTTGAAAAAATGGGTGGTGATGGTATAAGCCGCTCCGCTTTTTTGAGTTGGATAGGCATTGCAGCCGGTACTGGTTTGTTCGGAAGCCTTCTTTACGGGTACAGTAATAAGTACAAATACCAGGTGAGGCGAATCAAATTGGCGTACGACAATTTGCCTGCAGCATTCAGGGGGATGAAGATCCTGCACATCAGCGATATTCATAGCGGCAGTTTTTTAAATAAACAAGCAGTGGCTCATGGTGTTGACCAGATATTAAATGAAAAAGCAGATATCATTCTGTTTACCGGCGATCTTGTGAATGACAAGGCAACTGAGATGAAAGATTATATGGATGTTTTTAATAAATTAAAAGCGCCGATGGGTGTTTATTCCACATTGGGTAACCACGATTACGGTGATTATGTTCAATGGCCTTCTGAAGGAATTAGCAAGGAACAAAACCTGGAAGACCTCAAAAAAGTACATGCTGCACTTGGCTGGCGATTGCTGATGAATGAACACGTGGTACTCGAAAAGAATAATGAACAGATCGCATTGCTTGGTATTGAAAACTGGAGCTCGAAGGCAAGATTTCCCAAGCATGGAAGAATGGATCTTGCACATGCCGGTACAGAAAAATACCCTTTTAAAATTTTGATGAGCCATGATCCCAGTCATTGGCACGCACAGGTAACACAGGATTATAAGGACGTTGACCTCACAGTAAGTGGCCACACCCACGGAATGCAATTCGGTGTTGAGATACCTGGATTTAAATGGAGCCCTGTTCAATACATGTACAAAGAGTGGGCAGGATTGTATGAAGCTGCGAAACAAAAATTGTATGTGAACAGGGGTTTTGGGTTTATCGGCTACCCGGGAAGGGTGGGGATACTGGCGGAGATCACAGTTATTGAATTGACGTAGTTTCTTTACTTCCTTATTTCTTATTATTTATTTCTTATTCCTTATTGAAAGTGGGAATAAGAAATAAGGAATACAAAATAATTAATAAGAAAGTATCCTAAGCATGATTGCAAAAGCGAGTTGGATTTTTCTTTTAAGTTTGGTCTTGCTAAATGTTTTTCATGAACATTGAATATTGTTCGTCGAATATTGAACAATCTCTTGCCATAAAAAAAGCCCCTACTAAAAGGGGCTTAACATTTAAAAGTTTCTCTTCTCTCTCGGAGCATAGGTTCTTTTCCTTGCGCCATCTCCAACCGGCCGTGTTCCTCTTCCACCTTCATCAGTTGGCCTTTTGAATCCACCATCCGCTTCGTTCATACGCACCGTGCGGTTATTATAACGTTTACCATCAATCGCTTTTATCATTTTGCCTGCTTCTGCTTTATCAACTTCTAACCAGGTGTTCATGTCACGCATGTCTATTTTTCCAAGCACTTCTTTTTTAAGATTGCTTTCATCTAAAATGAACTGGAGGAAACTCGCTTTGTAAAAACCGTCTTTGATACCGAGGTTTACAAATAACCTTGTATATCCATTATCCCTTGTATTGAAGCTGCGTTCTTTCCTGCTACCGTTCAAATCGCCTCTTTGGCCATCCCTGGTTATCCTTGAATCCATTCTTGCATTAAGATCCTCAGCATTCTCATAATACTTTAAAAAATGATCAAACTCAAGAGCGGCTACGCGTTGCAGTACTTCTTCTTTGGATACATTTTCAAATTTTGTCATCAGGTCGGGAAGATAGGTTTCATAGTCACCCTGGGATATGTCAGTAGCAATCAGCTTGTCCATAAAATGGAAGAACTGCTTACGGCAAACATCTTTACCACTTGGAATATCTAGTTTATGAAATTGCGCATTTACCATTTTCTCAAGCTGCCTTATCTTGAATGTTTCCCTTGTATGGCAAATTGAAATGCAGATACCTGTTTTGCCGGCACGGGCTGTTCGGCCACTACGGTGAGTATATACTTCCATATCATCCGGCAACTCAAAATTGATAACGTGCGTGATTCCTTCCACGTCGATACCTCTTGCTGCCACATCTGTTGCTATCAGCAATTGCAGTGCTTTGGAACGAAACCTGGCCATCACTTTGTCACGTTGCTGTTGGGTAAGGTCACCATGCAATGCTTCAATGTCGTAACCTACTTTCGACAGGCGTTCACACATTTCCTGTGCATCGGCTTTGGTACGGGTAAAGATGATACCATACATACCCGGGTTGAAGTCAATCAGGCGTCTCAATGTTTCATAACGTTGATTGGCAGGTGAAACAAAATACTGGTGATCAATATTAACATTGCCACTGTTCTTTTTGCCTACAGTGATCTCTTTTGGATTCGTCATGAAATTTTTGGAGATCGCTCTTACTTCCGGTGGCATTGTCGCACTGAATAACCAGATGCTTTCACGGTTGATCGTATTTTTTAAAACGAAATCAATATCATCCCTGAAACCCATATTCAGCATCTCATCTGCTTCATCAAGTACCACGTATTTTACTTTTTGTAAATCGATTGCTTTGCGTTCAATAAGATCGATCAATCTTCCAGGTGTAGCCACTACGATCTGCACGCCCTGGCGAAGGTTCCTGATTTGCATGCTAATGGACGCACCACCATATACAGCTTCAGTATTTACTCCTTTAATATGTTTTTTAAAATCCAGCAGGTCATTGGTGATCTGCAGGCAAAGTTCTCTTGTAGGGCAAACGATCAACGCCTGCGGAAATTTATCAGCAGCATTAATGAGTTGTAATAAGGGGAGGCCAAAGGCAGCGGTTTTGCCGGTACCGGTTTGTGCAAGTCCCACAAAATCCATTGTACCCGAAATTAAAACCGGGATCGCTTGTTCCTGGATGGGGGTTGGAATTGTAAAACCAAGATCAGTCACCGATTGAACGAGTTCTGGCTTAAGGCCTAATGCTTCAAATGCATTTGTCATTGTATAAAGATTTTTTAAATAAGGACCGTTAAATTGCAGCATGCAAGTCACACGTGGTCAAAAAATTGTTTTTGATTGTCACATGTAATGCTTCTGGCCGTTGGGGAAGAAATGATCTTAAAGAGAAAGATAATTTAAATGCCTGCTATCAACAGCAACTGAACATGTCATGTAATTCTCATGTTTTGAATAATCGCCGCAAATGTACAACTTTATTTTGGATTAATTTTATAATGTTGAAAGTAATTGATTTAAGCTGATGGTATAGTAAGAAATTTTGTTTCCTGTTTGCCGTTTCAGCCCCACCGAACACCAAACGCCAAACACCAAACATCAAACGCCAAACACCAAACACCAAACACCAAACATCAAACACCAAACATCAAACAATATTCGACAAAGTATATTACATTCTCAAACTTTCTTTAAACCTTTGTTAAACAAAGAATCGTTCCAAAGGTCGAAGTCCCGCTAAAATATGCGCTCATGATGAGAATTCTTTTTACCTGCTTTTTTTTATTTGTGATTACCGAGGGACGGTCCCAGCAAACAAAGCTTACATCCGAGGAAAAAGCGGCGCTCGATTCCATGTTCAATAATGATGAGTTTTTCAAAATGCTAAATGAAAAAAAAGATACCAGTTATATAGAGCTAAGCGCTGGGGTTAGCAACGGCGTATTTAGCATAAAAAATAATTCACTCAATGCCGGGCAGGCAACTACCAACAAAATTTATTATACTCCTTCCGCGGGGTACTTTCATAAAAGCGGTTTTGGAATTTCTGCAGGATGTTTTTTAGCGAGCGACAGCAACCGGCTGAAAGTATTTCAGTACGTGATTAGTCCGGGTTATAGCTATTATTCTAAAAAAGTAAATGTTGCTGCAACTTACAGCAGGTATCTGCCTGGTTCGTCTACCGCCTTCGATGTTAATCCTTTTAAAAATGATATTTATGCAAGTATCGTTTTTAAAAGGCCCTGGCTTAGGCCTGCAGTCGGGATGGGATATTCGAGCGGACGAACAACAGAATATTTTGATTCTGTAATTACATTTACGCAGATACCGGCGACAATCACGATAAGGGATACCATCAGTTCAAGATTGAGTTCTTTCTCCATGATAATTTCTGTTTCTCATATATGGGATTTCAGGAATATTTTTTCACGGAATGACGAACTTCAATTGCAGCCCAGTTTGCTTCTAAACGGCAGCAACCAAAAATTAACGGTTACACATTCAGGCAGTTTAAATCAAAGGAGGCCGTTGGTTCAACACTTATTAAAAGCAGCCTATGGCTCGGGAAGCACTAAAGAAAAATTTTCTTTGCAGTCTGTTGCATGTATGTTCGCTGCTGCATACGGCAAAGGAAAATTTATTCTGCAACCCCAGGTATATTTAGATTATTACCTGCAGGATACAGAAAGCAAAAAGTTCTCGGCCATCTATTCTTTTGTGATAAGTTATGCATTTTAATATCTTAATTTTACAGGGCAATTTTTTAATTACTTATTTATAACCTCGTACAAGAAATTTCAAAAGCCTATTTATGAAAACAAGATTATTTGTTGCTCTAACTATTTTCATTGCAATTACAAGTGCCGCATTTAGCCAAAAAACAGTGAACGTTGGAATCATGGCAGGCACCGACATGCATAAGATCATTGGAAAATCGTTTGACGAAGAATTCAAATTTGGATACCATGCAGGTGCATTTCTTGAAGTGAAAGTGAAGAAGATCGGGATACAGCCTGAGGTTTATTTTAGCCAGGTAAACGTTGAGAATGGGAATGATTCAACATCATTTTTTAATATAAACAGAATATCGAAAGCTCATCTGAGTTACCTGAACATACCGATCATGTTAAACCTGTATTTTACCAAAGCTGTTGCGTTGCAGCTTGGACCGCAATTTGGGATATTGGTGAATCAAAACAACAATGGTTATGCCAACGCAGAAAATGCGTTCAAGTCCGGAGACTTTAGCATAGCTGGAGGCTTGAGTATAAAGATTTCGAAGCTCAGGGTTTACGGCAGGTATGTAGTCGGGTTAAATGACAAAAATTTAAAGTCAGCTACAGATAACAGCAAATGGAGAAGCCAGACCATCCATCTTGGACTGGGTTATGCGATCCTGTAGGTAAGATATAGATTGTAAATAAGAAGAGATCTTATCTATCGGGAATCCCCTCTCTTCCTTATGAAACTTCGTCAACGATTAGATATTTCCTTCATGGTTATTTAAAAGTCCATTAGTTTTATGGTCGGATAACCACATAGCTTCCATCCTCATTCAACCTGATCACTGTACTTGGGATGCCGGGAATATCATCATCCTGCCGGTGCTGCACAACATAATCAACGCCATCTTTTATTTTTATGTCGATATCATTAAAGTACAACGGCGGCGGATATCCCGATACGTTAGAAGAAGTAGATACGATTGGCTTTCCAAATTCCCTGATTAGCCTTTGACAAAATTCATCCTTTACGATCCTGATGCCAACGCTGCCGTCGGCGTTGATAAGGTTTTTTGCCAGGTATTTCGCTTCATTGTAAATAATAGTAACGGGTTTTACAATTCCCTTTATGTAATCGAAAATGGTAAGCTGCTCCTGGTCGGTATATTTAATGATCTCTTTTTCATCAGCCAGCAGGATGATCATGCTTTTTTCTTCGTTCCTGTTCTTCAATGCATAGATTTTTGATACGGCTGTTTCATTGGTAGCGTCGCAGCCAATTCCCCAGACCGTATCTGTAGGATATAAAATAAGCCCACCATCTCTTAAAACCCTGAGGCATGCTTCAATATCGTTTTTCATTTTCATGTATGTATCGGTATCGTTTCAAGTAATTGTTCCGTCATTATACCATAAGCACATTTGAAATGCCCCAAAGGACATTTTTTATGTCCATGCAATCCACAAGGGCGACAGGAAAGTTGTTCCCGGGTTTCAACAATAATAGAAATATCAGACAATGCTGTATATCCAAATGCAGGAATGGTAGAACAAAAAATAGCAGTCACTGCTGCGTTAACTGCAGAAGCAAAGTGAAGCGGGGCACTGTCATTGGTATAATTCATGATTGCTCCAGACATCAATGCAGCGGATTGCAGGAAACTCAATTTGCCGGCAAGCACTTCTACATTCCTGTTTTTTGTTTTTGATGAAAGCGTTTCACATTCTTCTAAATTGTCTTTTCCTCCAAGCAAATATATTTTTAAAGATGGATCAAAACGATCCATCAGGTCGATCCATTTTTCGCCCGGGTATTTTTTTGTGAACCATACACTTGAAGGCGTCATGCTGACATAGGCCTTAGACTGGTATTTATTTACCAGTTCATAATCCGCAGGAGATGGATATAATTTAGGCCTGGAAATTTTATCACGTGTAAAATGCTTTACGAGGTCATTGTTTCTTTCAACCTCATGCCTTGGCTGCTCAATATTGAATTGGTGCGCAACCTTTTTGCTGAAAAGAAATGAAAGCGGATTCTTATCAAAACCAATAGTCTCGCCGGCACCTGAAAAAGCCGTTAGGATCCCTGTAGAAAAATAGCGCTGAAGATTAATAACCTTATCATACTTATTACTCCGTATTTTTTTTAGGATCGTAAAAAGGTTTTTGATTTTATCTTTTCTTTTATCCCAGATAATTACCTGCTGTATGTTTGGATTGTTTACAAGCAAAGACTCATTTCCCTTGCGTAACAGGAAATCAACCGCCGCATCAGGGAAATTGAATTTTAGTGTTTCAACCAATGCAGTTGCCAGCACAACATCACCAATAAAGGCGGTTTGTATGACAAGGAATTTTTGCATGGCAGCAAAGTTAGGATTAAATGGGTCATGGGCAAATAGAGGCGGGGGAGGACCTCGATCCGAACCTGCGGATCAGGCCGCCATAAGTTAATTGGTATAGCTGTTCTTAATTTTCAATTTTCAATTTTCAATTGTCAATCAATTGTAAACTAACTTTACAAAAAAACAACCATGGATCTTAAGCAGTTAATATTGGAGGCCTGGAATAACCGGGAATTGATAAAAGGGGAGGTTCACAGGGAAGCGATACGTACCGTAATTGAGCAAGTGGACAAGGGGAAATTGCGTGCAGCCGAACCAGTTATGAATGCTGGCACATTAGACTGGCAGGTAAATGAGTGGGTGAAGCAGGCTATTCTTTTGTATTTTGCTATCCAGCCAATGCAGACCTTTAGCCTGCCCCCCTTCGAATTTTATGACAAAATGAAATTAAAGAGCAATTACAAGGACCTTGGTGTAAGGGCCGTTCCACATGCAGTGGCCCGCTATGGGGCTTTCCTTGCAAAAAATGTGGTGCTCATGCCTTCTTATGTAAACATTGGTGCCTATGTGGACGAAGGCAGCATGGTAGATACCTGGGCAACCGTTGGGAGCTGTGCACAAATAGGTAAGGGCGTTCACCTAAGTGGTGGCGTGGGTATTGGCGGTGTGCTGGAGCCTTTACAGGCTGCACCCGTTATTATTGAAGATGGATGTTTCATTGGAAGCCGGAGTATTGTTGTGGAAGGTGTACGGGTGCAAAAGGAAGCAGTGCTCGGCGCCAATGTGGTACTTACCCAATCGACAAAGATCATTGATGTGAGTGGCAGCGAAGCAATAGAAATGAAAGGCATTGTTCCTCCACGAAGTGTTGTGATCCCTGGTACTTATAACAAACAATTCCCTGCAGGTGAATATGGGGTTAGTTGCGCATTGATCATTGGAAAAAGAAAAGAAAGTACGGACCTTAAGACAAGTTTGAATGATGCATTGAGAGAATTTAATATTTCGGTGTAAGCTTTTAAAGTTTGAAAAGGTTTCAAAGGTTTGGAAAAGCTTCAAATGTTATAAAGTTTTGATGGTTGCTGAAGTTTCAAAAGTAAGAGAATGTAATTTTGCTAAAAGGATTTTTGAATTTACATTTGCCGACCTGAAAGTTTAAAGGTTTAAGGTTTAAATCGTTTAAGGTGTGTTTGAATTGAAGTCTTTAATTTGATCGAACCCTTCTTAACGTTAAACGATTTAAACGTTAAACGGGTTTCCCGCCCAGATGGCGAAATTGGTAGACGCACTGCCTTCAGGTGGCAGCGTTCGCAAGGTTGTGCAGGTTCGAATCCTGTTCTGGGCACGAACCTCTCATAATGGGAGGTTTTTCTTTTTAGCGTTGTGGTTTTTCACCTGTTTTTTATTTTGTCTTTGACTATGTTGCAAAAAAAAAGGCTATGTTTTTTGTATACTCATTAAAAAGTCTTTCCCGAAATTATATTTACGTAGGGTTAACAGATAATGTTGAGAGAAGATTTAAAGAACATCAATCTGGAAAAAATAAAACTACAAAGCCTTACAGACCTTTCAAGCTAATAATAACAGAACAGTATTTAACAAGACCCCAAGCGAGGAATCGTGAGAAATTTTTGAAGTCGGGCATTGGCAAAGAATTTTTAAAGTCACTTTCTTAATACAATAAGGGCGAAACCTGCCTGCCGGCAGGCAGGTTGGTAGACGCACTGCCTTCAGGTGGCAGCGTTCGCAAGGATGTGCAGGTTCGAATCCTGTTCTGGGCACACAACCAAATATTAAGTCCCTGAAACAAATAGTTCCAGGGATTTTTTCTTTTAAAAAATTAAATCGTTCCTGTTGGAGACTGCGACTGATAGCCCGATCCTGCTGTGATTTTTGCCATTGTACCCGTTGACTTTATCTATCAATCCTTTGCAACAGCGTCTAATTCAATTAAACGATATTATAAAAACTGGCAAGTTCCCGGAGTTGCAAAATATTGCTCACTTTCAATTTTTCCAACACACGTGCTTTATGAGTTCCTACTGTTGATTGACTAAGATTAAGTGATTTTGCGATTTCATTGGAACATTCACCGGTTAATATCTTTGAGGCAACCTCAAATTCCCTGGTTGATAAATTATTAAAAGGGTTTTGCGGTTTATTGGAAAAGGAATCAAGAGCCAGCCTTTCCATCAGTTTTTCACTGATATAGTTCTTTCCCGCCAATACCAACGCTATTGCTCTTTTCAATTCTTCAAGCGCTGCTTCTTTTGAGATGAAACCATTTGCACCAGCTTTAAGGAACCTGCATGCGAATATTTCTTCGGGACTGATAGAGAACATCAGGATTTTAGTGTCCTCATACCTGATCTTAATGAATTCCACTAAATTCAGGGCATCGGTTCCAGGCATCCGAATATCCATTATCACTAAGTCAAATTTCCCGGTTTTTAGTTTGGTTGTTATTTCATCGCCGTTTGAGGCTTCATGAATTTCAATGTTCTGGTAAACGTCGTTGATTAAAATTTTTAGACCAGTTCGGATAACAGCGTGGTCATCTGCCAGTAAAAGTTTATACATGGTAATTGTAGATTAACTAAACAAAATATTATTACTAACATGTGATTTAAAGCTTTTATTGTTTAACTTTTAACATTGAACCTTTTCAGCGTATTGACGTGAAGAATAATAGAAAAATAACGACAGCCAGGCCCGCATTTATCTACATGTATGCTTTTACGTTTGGTCGACCTTCACCAGCCATTAAATAAAATATCGTCATGGAAATTACAGCCCATTACTCTACTAAAACGGGTACAATAAAACAGGCATTTAACAGGATGTTTCCATACTTAAAAATCGAGTTCATAAAAACGCTAACAGGCAATCAGCCATTCCCTTCAGACAGAGACCTAATATTGCATAATCGTTACCTTGGTGAAATCAATGAGCGCCTAACAACCGGCACCATCGAAATTAGTGGGGATTGCAAAGCATCTAACCTGGAAAGGCTTTTCCTGGAGAACTTTGGGCTGGCAATACGGGTTCTTAAAAAAGAAAAAAAGCAGTGGATACCTGCTGCCACAGAAGGGCTGAGTCTAATTCAACAAAATGAAGAAGCAAAAGCATATGACTCGGAAAAAACTAAAACTCCATATCTGAAAAGCGTAGCCATGAATTAATTTATTTCCATTTTTCTTCCTGCTTAAAATATGCCCTGGCTCCAAAGCGCCCATCTTTAAAAAAAGCGTATTTCAGTTGCGGGCGGGAGTCCTTAAACTGCATCTATTCTTAGCCGTTACTAAACCACCTTTTTGCGATAGTTCGTTCACTAAATGAGCTATGCATGAACTGGTTCGCAGCTTCATAGAACAAAGAGCTGCATGTTCCAGCCCAATCAGTTCTACTCGCAGCTTCCTGCCGCCTGGATCTGGCTGTATTAGTTTTTTTTCTACAAACTTTTAAATAATTAACTATTGTATAACAAGTTTATCTAACGCATTTTTGTGCTGTTTAATTTAAAATATTCAAATCTAAATCCTTATGAAAACTTTCCAACAATCCATTCGTACGTATTATTTTTTTTCTACGGGCCGCAAGCCAGTTGACGACTGCCTCTACAAGTTTCCTTTTTTCCGCTACAAAATTTTAGGTTGTTTGTTCCTGGTTCTTTTTTATGGCAATGTCTTTTCGGCTGGCAAGCCATTTGAAAACAACAACAATTTAATTTCTGTTAGTGATAGTATGAGCATTGACGGTCCATCCTTTGCCTCGGGAGGTACCACTAGCGGGGGTACATCAGTTTGCAGTAGTGGAAATACGGGCATCATAACTTTAAGCGGACAAACTGGTTCTGTGGTGCGGTGGGAGCTTAGCACAAATGGCGGAACAATATGGACGCCAATTTCAAATACCTCGACGACTCAATCTTATAACAATTTGGTGCAATCGACCAAATACAGGGCTGTTGTGCAAAACGGCTTGTCAACAATTAATTCAACAATTTCCACCATAACGGTTAAGCTTGCCCCATCTGCGACGATCAACTATGCTGGCAGTCCCTATTGCGCCAATCTTGTTGCAGCTTCGGTTACCAGGACCGGTACAACCGGCGGCACTTATAGTTCAACAGCCGGGCTGTCGATTGCGCCTTCTACTGGAAAAATTACGATGTTAACCAGTACACCCGGAACCTATACCGTTACTTATAGCATTGCGGCTTCAGGTGGTTGCGGGCTTTATACAACAACTGCTTCCGTTACCATTTTGGCAACTCCTTCAGCAACTATTGCTTATATGGGAAGCCCTTATTGCAAGGATGAAGCTGTGGCAACTGTTACGATGACTGGTACTACCGGTGGCGTATTCAGTTCTACCAGCGGACTCATCATTAATTCATCTACAGGTTCAATTGACTTAACGGCAAGTAACCCGGGATCTTATACAGTAACCTACACCGTTACCCCAGATAATGGTTGCGCTGTGTACAGGAAAACAGCCTCAGTTGTGATTTCGGCACCTTTGACTGCATCAATCAGTTACCCGGCCAGTCCTTACTGCTCAAATGCTGGTTATGCGACCGTCAGCAGAACTGGTACAGGTTTCGGTACCTATAGTTCAACTCCAGGACTGGATATATCAGCAAGCACTGGCAGAATAACACTGGCAACAAGTGTTGCTGGAACTTACGAAGTTTCATACACAGTAACTAATTCCGGCTGTACGACCACTGCAACAGCGCCAGTAGTTATAAATGAAATGCCATCAGCCATCATTGGGTATGCAGGTAATGCACTTTGTTCAGATGGAGGGATTGCAAGCGTTACACGAACTGGCACTGCCGGCGGAGTATTCAGCGGTCCTGCCGGGCTACAGATAAATTCAGCTACAGGCGACATAACATTAGCGACAAGCCCGGTAGGAACTTATGTCGTTACTTACTCTATTGCAGCTGCTGGTAACTGCCCGGCTTTTAGCACGGCTGTTACAATAACAATCAGTAATCGCCCACCCGCTCCTTCTGGCACAGACCAGGAAGTTTGCTCAAACGGTGACAACACACAAACACTTACGGCAACGGCTACTGGCGGAAACATTTCCTGGTATGACCAGTCTTTGGGAGGAAACATGGTTGCCTCGCCAGTTCAAACTGGTCCGGGCACTGTTACCTATTATGCACAAAATACTACAGGCGGTTGTGCAAGTAATACGCGAACTCCGGTAACCCTAACTATTAACCAGGCACCGGAAGCACCGCTTAGCGATGGGGACAAGACTGTTTGTTCAGATGGAACTACCGACCAGCTGTTAACTGCCACTGCTTCTTCCCTTTATGAAATATTATGGTATGATGCTGCGACAGACGGCAATAATATAGTGCCTGAGCAAACGGGGATTGGTACAAGCACCTGGTATGCAGCAGCGTTTAATGGTACCTGTTATAGCCCCTCCCGGACACCTGTAACACTAACTATAAACCCGGTATTCGAAACTCCCGGTCCCATCTCCGGCCCCTTAAATGTGTGCCCTTTGATCGGCAGCCCCGATCCATCGATGTATTCTGTTGACGCAATGCCTGGTTCAACTTTTTATACATGGCAGGTTCCACCGGGAGCAACACTTGTATCAGGGCAGGGAACACCGAATATACAGGTGACCTTTGACAACAGCCTTTCCTTCACACACAATATGATGTCCGTCACTGCCGAGTCAACGAATGCTTGCACAAGTGCGGCATCCGAACTCGAAATACTAAAGACCCTGCCAGGGATGCCCGTATCCATTAACGGCCCCGCAAATATTTGCGAATTCATTGGTAATTCAACAAATGCCGTTTATTCTATCGACCCTGTTGAAAATGCAAATTCTTATACCTGGATAGTTTCAGGTGCTGCAGAGATTGTGAGCGGACAAGGAACAACAAATGTTGAGGTACAATTTTTTGGTACATTCGTCATGGGAAGTATCAAGGTTACTGCAAATTCAAATTGTGGAAGCAGGGCAGCCAGGTCGCTTAGTATTTCTACATATGTGCCTTCCACGCCTTCATCGATTACCGGCGCAACCAATGCCTGCCCTTATGTTGGTACAGGAACAATTATGAATTACTCAATCCGCCCAGCCACCAATGCTATATCATATTTATGGACGGTGCCAGCCCATGTTACGCTTTTGAGCGGGCAGGGTACGACTGCTATAACGGTAACGTTTGATAGCGGATATACAACATCAGCGATAAAAGTCAGGTCTATCGGAAGTTGCATAACAAGTGCTGACCGTTCCCTTACTGTTATCACACCCACTGGTTCCAGACCAGGACAGATGAAAGGCCCGTCAAACGCATGTGCCTATATCAATACAGGCAATGAGGCTACCTACAGTATCTCAAAAGTTGCTAACGGATTAAGTTACATTTGGTCAGTGCCAACAGGTGCGATTATTACTTCTCATCCCGGGGGAACAGGTTTAAATGATACAAGCATAACCGTATTGTTCGATGAACAGCTTGTTGCGGGAACGATGATCTCCGTTCAGGCTGTGAATTGCATACCTGGTGCTGCAAGAACCCTTACGCTATTGCGTACATTACCTGCAAGGCCGGGGATTATAGCCGGCCCATCAAATGTATGTGCGTTTATGTCATCAGCCAGTAACCCCGAGGGCACCCCGGTAGTTTATACTATTCGAAAATCAGTGGATGTAAAGTCTTACTCATGGACAGTTCCGCAAAATGCAACCATTACGGGACATCCCGCCGGCACAGGCATCAATGATACCATCGTGGAAATAACTTACGACTCTACTTTCGTACAGGGTACTATTTCAGTTGCTGCTGTAAATGGCTGTGGAACTGGCGTAGTGAGAACTTTATCTGTATCGAGGTCAACACTTGGCTCGTTAAGCAATATTTCTTCTGAGCTTAGAGCTTCATGTCCGAATAGAGTGTATTCGTACACGGTAGCTGCAATGCCGGGTAATGCAACCGGTATAAACTGGACCGTGCCAGCTGGCGCCGAGATTGTTTCGGGACAAGGGACAACCAGCATTACTGTTTCTTTTTCATCATCAGCAATTACCGGAACTGTAACAGCAAGGGCATATAACAATTGCATGACAGGAAGTTCGAGGACATCCTCAGTAAACCTGGCAGCTTGTACAGGCGGAGGCGCTAAGATGGCGGTAGCGGTTAGTGGACTCAAAGCTCCAGTTGCATCATCCGTTTTTGAGACAAAGATATTTCCAAACCCGGCAATCAACGATTTCAAGATAGCCATTGCTACTGTTAGCCTCGAACCAATTACAATAAGAATTATGGATATCCAGGGAAATGAATTAAGACGATTTACCTCACATTCTAAAGAGGTGTTGGTTAACGCACAAGATCTTAAAGCAGGAACATACCTTGCAGAAATAACGCAGGGTGCAAACAAGACAATTCAAAAAATCATAAAGTTGTAAGAAGGAAACAAACGGGAATTGAAAGGGGGCTGTTATCAAACAGCCTCCTTTTTTTAGTTGTGCAAATGAACGAATCACAGGATCTATGCATTTTAGCGGTATTTGCTTATTAGTTATGCTTACCTGTACCTATACAATACTGTTGGTCGTTAGTGCTTCTAAAAAATTGAACATATTCCATCAGTCCGGAGCAGTTAAAAGCCTTGCCAACCGTTCATTTTCAGGATTTATTATGACAGGCTTTTAACTTCAGCTGTCTGTGCCCTCCTTTGTAATAACTATTCTGATATGCTGTTGAGATCAGGCCAGTATTCACGATATTTTGTTTCATCAGCTATGTGGTCAAAGATAAACTCTTTTTTCGCCCGTTTTGCTGTAGCAGCTGCGCCATTAGTCGAATAACCATTACACACTGGTAGTAGTTTAACTATAAATTTTATCTAATATACTTTCCATATTTGCAGCAATTAATCCAATACGCTTTTATCTTAAATCTATCAAGTCCTTATGAAAAATCTAATCCCAGCTATCAATGTATTATGGCATCCCCGGCATCCCGCATTTGCGGGGCGAAATTGCAAGCTGTTATATGCGTGTACTGCTTACAGTTATCTATAAAATTTCGGCTTTCCCTTCACATCTAACAATTATCCAGGCCAGGTAACAATAACAACTAAACTGACCATCAAAAGTTAAAGTATATCAGCATCCTATGTTTTCTCTGTGGTTTAAATATAAAAAATCAAAAACGAACCTCTATAAAATGTTGCTTCTTCAGCTGCGTTTTTTATTATTTCCGTTCTTGTTATTTATGGCATCTGCAACTTTCGCCCAGGTAAATTTAAACTACGCATTGCATGCAAATATTATATACCGGTTTACAAAATATATTGATTGGCCGGATGAAAAAAAATCAGGCGATTTTGTTATCGGGATCATTGGTGACTCCCCGCTTTATGATGAAATTGAAAGTTTTACGGCTAATAAGATTGTCGGGAAGCAGAAAATAGTGATCAAAAATTTCTCTGCATCAGCAAAGGCTTACAATTGCCAGGTACTTTTTGTGAATGACGACGAGAGCCGGCATTTAAAAAGGATAGCAACACTGACACAGGGTCTCCCCATCTTACTTATAACCGAATCTCCCGGCCTTGCCCTTAAAGGATCCTGCATCAATTTTAGTATTGTTGATGAGCACCTGAAACTGGAAATCAACAAAAAGAATCTGGAGCAAAGGCATTTTAGTGTTGCGTCCGATTTTTTTGGGATGGGCGTACTTGTAAAAAATTAATGAAGCAATAAAACGATATTAAAATGAAAAACGCCCTTGCCTACAGAACATTGATTTGCTCAGCTGTTGCTATGCTTCTGTTTAATTGCAGCTACAGCCAGGTCGATACTTTTAAACTGGAAGATCTTACATTGAAAGAACTTTTGAAAATTAAAGTTACTACTGTAAGCAAAATTTCTGAGGAGCTTGAGAAAGCGCCAGCTACTGTACTGGTAATAACCGAGGCACAAATAAAAATGAGGGGTTACCAATCTTTGCTGGATTTATTGTACGATCTGCCAGACATGAAAGTAGATGATAAGATATATGGCGGAATAAGAAATACTTTCACCCTTAGAGGAACACAGGGAAGTGAAAAATTTGTCATCATGCTTGATGGCAACAGGATTTCATCTCCTTCAGGAGAAGCCATGCCAATTATGGAAAATTATCCTGTTCACCTTGCCAAACAGGTTGAAATTGTTTATGGCCCTGCGTCTGCTTTATATGGCGCCGATGCAGTTTCTGCAGTTATTAATATTATAACGAAACAGCCCGGCACAGGCAAAGATATGATCATACAAGCATCTTCATCAGCGGGCAGTTATGGATATACAAATACTTCATTGCTGATCACAAAAAAATTAAGCAGCCAGGTAAACCTTTTTGTTTCCGGCCAATACTGCTATGATAACCAACCTGATTATAGTAAAATATTTAAAGATGATCCTTTGCTTAACTCCCGTTCGCTGAGCACCGGTATTTTCAATACTGCATATGGCCCTTTTACTCCTGTTAAACCAGTTAAAACTAAATACCAGGCTCCTTTGGAATCATATAATATTTACGTTGCATTGCAAGCAGATCATTTTTCATTTGGATTTTTCAGAAACTATTCCAGGGTATCTACTTCATACGGTGCAAATACAAACAACGCCGTTTACAATAACGATGTGTTCGCAGGGCAAACCGTCAACATGGCTAACGCTACATATAAAAAGTCATTCGATAAAATCACTTTAACTACATTACTAACGGCAACTGAATATAAACTTGATCCGAAATCAAATTACCGCAACCTGTATACGGCAATGGAGCCAGCCTATAAATATTCTATCTGTTCTATGATCAAAGGAGAAGAACAAATTGATTACAAGGTTTCGCGAAAACTAAGCTTTACAGCTGGTGCAGCGTATGAAAGTTATTTTTCTATTCCACAAAGCACCGATCTGGCAACACCTGTAGATACCCGGGATCATATACAGGGTTCTTATCTTGGTACTGCCGCTTATTACCAGCCGACAGGTCTGGCAGCACAGTTCTATTTTATCAGGTATAATAATGTGGGCACTTATTTTCAAATGCAATATTCCCCGATACAAAAAATAAATATCACGCTGGGTGCCCGGTATGATATTAATTCCCGTTATGGCGCTACGTTTAATCCACGCCTTGGGATCGTGTATAAACCCTCTGACAAAACAACCGTGAAGGCCTTATACGGCAGTGCATTCCTTGCTCCATCACCATCCAATTCTTATGCGCAATATGGATCTTTCAATACAGAGGATTCAGGCAAAACCTATCATTCTTACTTCCTGCATTTACCCAACCCGGGATTGAAACCAATCAGGTCTCAAAATATTGAATTGAGTATCCGGCAATATGTTACTGACAATTTCACTATCTCAATGCAGGGATATTATACTATTCTTACCGGCCTGCTTGCCTTTGCGGATGATAATGAGTCAACGCATTTATACAACAAAAGGTTCAATGGAATACCCGTAGATTATGTTGAAGTTTTTGTAAACCAGGGAAGGCAATATAATTATGGCGGCTCGATGCAATTAAACTGGCAGGCAAGCATAGGTAAAATACGTATGAGTTCTTACGCAGTTATCAGTTATGTAAATGGCAAAATTGACAATGCGCTTAAAGAAATAGATGAAACAAAACCGGACACACGGCCGGAATTTATTTCTCCTTTGATCTTTCATATTGGAACTGAACTTGCAATTAGAAAATTCAGCTGTGCCCCAAGGCTTATTTTAATGGGAAAACAAAATATCACCGGATTGAGAGACACTGTTGGAACTATTCTACGCCGTCAGACAATCCCCGGTTACGCATTGTTGAATATTTCGCTGCGGTATAATGTTACAAAAAAGTTTTCTGTTTTTTCAAATATCTCAAATGCGCTGAACCAGCATTACCGCAGCGTTGGTTTCAATATGGATTTGAATAAAAAGGATACGGAGCTTTTTAATGGCCTGCATGAAGATCCAATAAAAATAACAGGCGGAATCAATTTCACTTTTTAAACGATCAAATTTTACAAACCCGTCCTGATGACATTGAGCATTAAAAATAAAATCTACTGGAGCTTTGGTTTATTCGTACTGCTGTTCATCGTCAATGCTGTTATTTCAATCAATACACTGAACCACAACATGAAGCTCACCCGGCGCCTCTCTACTGTCATAGATCCTTCCGTAAAGGCTGTGGAGGAATTCCAGGCTATGCTTGTTGAATCGAAGATGTACACAGTAAACTGGGTGTTCCTAAGATGGCACCAGCCGGGTAAGGATGCACTTCAAAAACTTCATAGGGCCGGTTATCCAACAATGAAGCAAAGACTGAATGGCTTATTTCTGCAACTTGATGATCAGTATATGGCAGATAGCCTCCACAAAGTATTTATGGGTTTCGAGGACCTGCTTGTTATTGAAACAAAGATCATGTCGGCATTGCAAAAATTTGAAGATTACGACGATCCGGTAGCAAAGTTTGAATCAGAACGCATGATCGAGGATGAGGTGCTTCCCCGAACTTCCGCATTACTGACAACCCTCGCGAAGATTGTTTCATATGAGCAAAAGTTCCGCCTTCAAAAGAATGATGATCTTGAACGATCTTTGATGCAACTGCGTACACTGATCACCGTTCTTGCACTGTCGATTATTTTTATGGGTATTTTTCTGTCCATATATTTCGCTAAAATCATTATCCGCCCTATTGAGAAAATACGAGGCATCATTAATGATCTTGGTAAAGGTGTGTTGAAAAAAATAAATTATAGAAAAAAGAATGATGAGATCGGGGAAATGGTAAAGGCAGTGAACAATCTCTCGGAAAAATTAGCCGGGACAGAAAGTTTTGCCCGTGAAGTAGGTTCCAGGAATTTTGATATGCCTTTTACACCGCTTAGTGATGAAGATGTTTTAGGTAAAGCACTTATTTCAATGCGTGACAATCTTAAAAAAAGTGAAAGTGAATTGCTGGAAGCGAACATTGAAATTCAAACCATTTACGAAGCTTCGATTGATGCAGTTATTATTATTGATGAGGAAGGCAGGATCATTAAATGGGATCATAAATCGGAAATGCTGTTTGGTTGGGACGAAAGAGAGATGCTGGGCACTTTATTAACCGATAACATTATCCCGCATCATCACAGGGAGGCGCATCAAAATGGAATGAAGGCATTTTTTAGGAATGGCCACGGTGCCATTTTGGGAAAAAGCATCGAAATAACTGCACTGAAAAAAGACAATAAGGAATTCGATATCTCATTGAGTATTTCGTCTGTGCTTATCAGGGATAAATATAGATTCATTGGTTTCATCAGGGATATTACCGCACGGAAAAAGGCAGAAGCCATGCTTCGCAAATCGGAATCAGATCTTGAGAAGAATAATAAAGAATTATTACAAAAGAACAGGGAACTGGAACAGTTCGCTTATGTTGCTTCGCACGATCTCCAGGAGCCATTGAGGACTATAAGCAGTTTTGTAGAAACTTTTCAAAAGCAATATTTTGGCAAGCTTGATGTAAAATCGGACAAATACCTTAGCTACATCATTGAGGCTTCAGACAGGATGAAAATACTTATAAAGGACCTTTTGGATTTTTCACGCATTGGCTATAAGAAAGAGTTGGAACCTGTTGATTGTAACCTGGTACTCCAGCATGTGATTTCGGATATAGATAAAGCGATAAAAGATGCTGATGCCAGGATAGAAGCGGAAGATCTACCGGTTATTCATGGATATCCGACTGAGCTCAAGCAATTATTTCAAAACCTGCTGATTAATGCGATCAAGTTCAGAAAAAGCAACCTGGCTCCTAAAATTATTATAACAGCAAAACAAAATAACGATTATTGGGAATTTGCGTTTTCTGATAACGGTATCGGAATTGAAAAGCAACACAACGAAAGGATATTTAATATCTTTCAACGTTTGCACACCCGGTCAGAATACCAGGGCTCAGGAATCGGCCTTTCTCATTGTAAAAAAATTGTCGAGCTGCATTATGGAAAGATCTGGGTTGAATCAATGCCCGGCGAAGGAAGCACCTTCTATTTTACTATTCACATCCCTAAAGAACAAACAAATGAAACCAACATTGAATTGCATCATGCTCATTGATGATGATGAACCTACCAATTTTTTAAGCAGTATGATCATTGAAGAATCCGGCTGCACGAATCGAATTGAGGTAAAAGACAGCGGAAAGCTGGCGCTTGAATACCTTACCAGCAGCGGGCAATCAGGATATACAAACGAGTTGTATCCGTGGCCTGATCTTATCTTGCTTGACATCAATATGCCCGCCATGAATGGCTGGGAGTTTCTTGCCAGATATGCTGAACTCGGAATGGGGCATCCAAAAAAAGTGATCATCATCATGCTTACTACATCGCTGAACCCGGACGATAAGCTTAAAGTGGAAGCTAATACCGACGTTACCGATTTTAAAAATAAACCTTTTACCAAACAAATATTAGACGAAATATTGGAATGCTATTTTAGTAACGAGTCGGTAGCATTGCCATTGCCATGCAAATAAATTATTCGATCGTGGAGAGCAACCTCGTCAATAACTGGAATGTGAAGGATAATACCCGAACAAGGACAATTGAAATTTTTTTTAAATAATGAACAAACTATTAGAACGCCAGCTTCAAAAATATTTCAGGCAAACAGATATGCCCGGAGATATCATTCAACTCCTGGATGTTATCAGTGATTCTTATGATCATTATGAAATGCAGGAACAGGTTTCAATACAAATGACTCAGTCAAATATTGAGCTTAAAAAGGAAGCTGAAAATCTAAAGAAAGTGAATGGGGAGCTGGAAACAATGCTCGAACGCATCGACGAAGTATTATTTTCATTTGACCTTGTCAATTGTTGCGTGATTCAGATGTCATCGGCTTGTGAAAAGTTATATGGGTATTCACCTGCTGAATTTGCGGCAGATATCAATCTCTGGATGAAATGTATTCACGCAGATGATAAAGATGTTATTAAAGAAAATGAACAAAAACTCCGTGCGGGAAAAACTGTTATAAATCAATACCGGATCATTCAAAAGAATACAATGGTGCGATGGGTACAGGCGAAAATAATTCCCACACTCGACGCACGCGGGCAGCTCACCCGGATTGATGGTATCGCCAAAGATATTGGGGAGAAAAAGCTTGCAGAAGAATCATTGCAGCGCTCTGAAGCCAACTTGCGTACTTTTTTTGAACATACAGTTACAGGCCACCTCTTAATGGACAGTGATTTGAAAGTTGTTTCTTTTAATGAACAGATCAAAAAATTTCCCATATTGAATTTCCCCGCAGTTGTTACTGCAGGGGTTCATGCTATTGACTACTTCGTTCCTGAAAAGAAAGTGGCAATAAAAAAAATGATGGACGAAGCAATTATGGGTAGGGATGACAGTTTAGAACTAAATTATCTTCAACAGGACGGCACTGTAAAATGGTTTCATATTCAATTGCGGGCTGTATCTGGCAAAACAGGAAAGTTACTCACTCTAATATTATCCCTTACAGACATCACTGAGCGCAAACTAGCCGGGCATAAATTGAATGAGCTGCACCTGGTTCTTGAAAAAAGAGCAGAGGAGCTCGCGATATCAAACGAAGAACTGGAAAGATTTGCTTATGTGGTTTCCCATGATCTGCAGGAACCTTTAAGAATGATAAGCAGTTTTGTAAAATTACTAGAAGCTAAGTATAAGGGCCAGCTCGATGAAACCGCACAGAAGTATATAAGCTTCGCAGTAGATGGTACAGAGAGAATGAAAACATTAATCCTGGATTTACTGGAATTTTCGAGGATAAGCACTGTTAAAAAAGAGCACACTCTTGTTAACCTGGATGAAGTCCTTCGCAAAACGCTGCGTCTTTTTCATACCCAGCTCGATGAAGTGGGCGCATCTGTTTCCCTTACAAAACTCCCGATGGTTAATGGTAATGAATCACAATTGATGCAATTATTTCAGAATCTTGTAAGTAATGCTTTAAAATATAAAAGCAAGCTGAAGCCGCTGATAGAATTTGGATCGACTGAAAGGGAGCATGAATATGAATTCTTTGTACGAGATAACGGAATTGGTATAGACGCAAATCACTTTGAAAGAATATTTGATATTTTCCAAAGGCTACACAACCGAAACCTATATCCCGGCACAGGCATTGGCCTGGCTATCTGTAAAAAGATTGTTGACTTACATGGTGGAAGAATATGGGTTCAGTCTTCAAAAGAAAAAGGAAGCTGCTTTTATTTCACTATTTCCAAACACAAACAGGTCACAACATGATCCTTAATATCCCAAACATATCAAAATGAAACAAGAACAAAAAGGTTACAGCATCCTCATCATTGAAGACAATCCGGGTGATCAAATATTATTGGGAGAAAACCTGAAGGATACAAATCTGAAAATTGATGAAATTATTAGCGTTGATACAATCGCAGAAGCTAAAAAAATGGTAGAACTTCAGCATTTTTCGATCATTTTCCTGGATCTTTTTCTACCCGACAGTTCAGGCCTGGACACATTCAGCCAACTGGCCAAAGTGATTTCCAAAACCCCTGTTATTATTTCTTCCGGCTTATCCGATACGCAGGTTGCACTGAGGGCTATTTCAATGGGGGCCCAGGATTTTCTTATAAAGGGTGAGTATTCCGTTGCCTTGTTGGAAAAGGCAGTAAGGTATGGTATCGAACGAAAAGAAGCAGAACAATTGGTAAAAACTTCTGAAGAGAAATACCGCTACCTGTTTGACAACAATCCTGCTACAATATTTATCTGGAGCTTAGTTGATTTTCGAATACTGCAGGTAAATGAAACCGCCCTTCAATTATACGGTTACACGAAGGAAGAGTTTTTGCAAAAAACATTGCTGGATATCCGTCCTGATACTGACCACAAACAGCTGGCAATTGTTGCAGCAAAGTTGCGTCATGATTCTGCAAGGACCTCTGGGATATGGAAGCACGTTAACAAGAAAGGTGAAATGATATACCTTGATATCTCTTCTCACAATATTGTTTACCAGGGCCAGCGTGCCGTCCTTAGTTTAGCCAATAACATTACCGAACGGGTTTTGTTGCAGGAAAAACTCGAAGAAGAAAAAACAAAGAAACAACAGGAGATAGCTGCAGCTGTGATCATTGCCCAGGCACAGGAAAGAACCTTCCTGGGAGAAGAGCTGCATGATAATATTAACCAGATCTTAGCTACCGCAAGTCTTTATATGGATTGTGCTTTATCAGACGAAGAGTCGAGGATAATGCGTATAACGGAAAGCAAAGAATTCATAAAAAATGCAATGGAAGAAATAAGAAAGCTGTCAAAGACGCTGCTTCCACCTTCATTGGGCAATGCAAATTTATTAGAAGCTGTACAGGATACAATAGATAATATTAAAAAGGTGAATGAGCATGTGCATTTTATCACAGATTTTCGGGTGCCCAGCGAAAATTCGCTCGGTGACAAATTAAAACTTGCCGTTTACAGAATTATTCAGGAGCAATTGAATAATATATTTAAGCACGCCAAAGCGTCCACGATAATGATCTCCATAAAACTGCAAGCAGGAATGCTGCAACTACAGATAAAAGATGATGGAGTTGGATTTGATACCTCAAAAAAAGCGGATGGCATAGGCTTACAAAATATTTTTGAAAGAACAGCCTTATTGAAAGGTACTGCTAAGATTGTCTCAAAACCCGGCGAAGGATGTGAACTGCTTGTGAACTTCGACATTGAAACTGCCTGGGAGAAGGAAGCCGTTCTCGCAGACCATCCCCGTAACGTACACGCATAACTGATAGTTTATGCCTGGCTATTGCCATAAGGCTATCATGTTTTTGCGACAATGGCCCGGAAAAGAATTACAATTCCTCCATACTTTAGTTCATCATTAGCGCAGTATGAAATGCCCTGTTCAGACTCTTGAAACCTCTTGTGCTGCAGTTTGCCGGTCATTAAATTGAGGCATTTCTAGAACAATTCCGTTGCGCAATAGCAGGAATTAGTAGAAAAATCATTACCCCTAACTACACATTTTACTATAATTTTCCTCCAAACTAATCTTCACTTTTGTGAATATATTATTAGGGAAACCTATATCCAATATCCAAACCTTACAAAACGTATGAAAAATCCAATTCTACCAAACCCCGCATGTGCCCAATGTGAGAACCATGCAAGTAGCAGCTCTGACAGTATTAAGCCCTTTCTTTTAAAAAGTCTGCCCAAGGCCCTTATTTTATCAATTTCTTTCCTGCTAAGCATGGGCGCTTTTGCACAAAATATCAGCAATTACAGTTTTGCCGCTTCCGGGTCCACCTTTACTGCACTTGCTACCCCTGTCAATCCGGTTATTTCTGGGGGAGATGCTGATAACGGCTATTTCAATGCGCTACCAATAGGTTTTGATTTCTGGTATATGGGTAACCGTTATACAAGCGTATCTGCCAGCACAAACGGTTGGTTCACTTTTGGGACAAATATTACTGATGCGTTTTATGTCAACAATCTTTCTACGGGAACTACCCGTCCAATTGTGGCCCCTTTGTGGGACGATATAAGTATTGTCACTGCTTCGAATTTTTCATATAAAACAACTGGTACTGCAGGGAGCAGGATATTTACCTTGCAATGGCTCAGTGCAAAATGGGATTATTCAGCAACATCGGCTACTATGTCATTCCAGGCACGACTGTCGGAAGGCACTGGAAAAATTGAATTTGTTTACCAACAGGTTGGGGTTGCAGCGTTGACATCCGCCTCAGCATCCATTGGGATAGCAGCTACAGCTACCGGGTCCGGTAATTACATTTCACTGAGTAGCAGTTCTGCCACCCCTACTGTCAATACAACCACTGAAACAAATACGATCAGTACCAAACCTGCTAACGGTCAGCTATACTCGTTTACAGCACCTGTTCCAGCCACTCCCTCTGCACTGGTTTTTTCGGCAGTAGGAAATACGGGTATGACCCTTAACTGGACGGATAATGCCAGCAATGAAAGAGGTTATGCAATATATCTGTCCACAGATGGAGGCACAACTTATTCATTTGTGAGCCAGGCTGCGGCAAATGCCAGTTCTTCGGTTCAGTCGGGACTAACACCCAATACAACGTACTTCTGGAAAGTGTATGCAGTTACGGAGGGCGCATTGAGCACCGCTGTTTCCGGGAGCCAACTAACAACCTGTACAGCCCCGGCAACTCCCTCGGTAACAAGCCCGGTAAATTATTGCCTGGGTGCAACAGCCGCTCAACTTAGTGCCTCAGGTTCAAACCTTTTATGGACAACGGCAGGAGCCGGTGTAGCTGGTGGAACTTCAGCTTTAACAACTACTTCTTACGTGGACGCTGGCGGTAGCAATAAGAAAATGAATTTTACAACCACTGCTAATAATATCAGCATTTCGAAAGCTGATTACTATATTCCGGCATACCAGGCCGTCAATAGCCTTGTTTTGGGGATCTACAATGCTTCGGGCACCCTCCTTGCCACATCGTCTACCAGCACTACGCAGACAGCGGGTGCAAGCAGTGTAAAAATTACCAGCATCTTTAACTACAATATCATAACATCTGGAAATTATAGCATCGGAATCGTGTCTGGTACAGGGAATATTGGAAGTGATAACCCCGTCTTTCCAGTAACGGAACCAACTGGTATCATTAATATTACCGGTGTAACTACAGCGGGTGTACGCTGTTTTAATAATATTATTTTTACTGGTGCCGTATCCGCAACCGCTCCGACCCCTGTTGCAACAACTGCAGGAAATACTAATTACTACGTAACGCAAACGGTAGGAGGCTGTACAAGCGCAGCGGCAATTATTGCTGTAAATGTAAATGTGCCGAATATATCGCAGGTTCTACTCACAAACAACATAGGGTATTACAAATTTGAAGGTAATGCAAATGATGTGGGTAATAATAATAACGGAACACTGCAGAACGCACCAACGCCGGTGGCAAATCGTTTCGGTTTTCCCGGAACGGCATATTTATTTGACGGCAGTAGCCAATATGTATCTACCGCAAATTCTTATCTGAACCCTCCAAACTTCACAATTTCTATATGGTTCAAAACATCCTCAGTTACTGGCGGCAAACTTATTGGTTTCGGCATTTCGCAGACCGGGCAGAGTGGACAGTACGACCGTCATATTTATATGAATAATGCAGGTCAACTTTACTTTGGCGTATACCCCGGTTCGGTACATACGGTAAATTCGACACTTGCATATAATGACGGCAACTGGCATCATGCTGCGGCAACCTTATCTTCAACTGCCGGAATGAAATTGTATATTGATGGGGTGCAGGTGGCCGCAGATGCGGCAACTACAACTGCTGAAAACTACAGGGGTTACTGGAGAATAGGCTATGATAATAATAACGGCTGGACATCACAACCTTCTTCATTTTACTTTAATGGAAGCCTGGATGATGCCTTAATTTACAGCACTGCGCTTTCAGCTGCAGAAGTAAGTACTTTATATGTTTCGCCGGATGGTGCAGGCAATAACGGGCCGGTTTGTACCGGAAGCGCCATTACGCTTTCTGCTACTACCATTTCCGGAGCCACATATGCATGGAGCGGCCCTGCTGGTTTTTCATCGGCTGCTCAAAACCCTTCCCTGACATTTAGCTCTGCAGTCGCCGGCATGTATACGTTACAGGTAACTGCGGCTGGTTGTACAGCAACTGCCTATACAAATGTGATCGCTACAACCAATTCAGGTCAATGGACCGGCAATGTAAGTACGGACTGGGCCGTTGCGGGCAACTGGTGTACAGGTGTTGTGCCAACAGCTACTTCAAATGTGGTCATTAGTGCCGCAGCAACCCGGATGCCGTCTATTATAAGCAGCGTGGTATGCAACAGCCTTACCATTAGTGCCGGTGCAACACTAACGATGACCAGTGCCGGGACATTGAATATTGCAGGAACCCTCACTAATAGTGGAACGTTCGCTAACAGTGGGACCACCAATTTCAACGGAACTTCAGGGCAGCAAACATTTTCAGGGTTGTCAACTTTTTATGATTTAACGGTAAGCAATAGCAGCGGAGTTCTTCTGCCAAATCTAATAACAGTTAATAATCTTTTGATTAGTACCGGAAGCCTGAATGCAAATAACTTCAATGTTTCGGTGAACGGCAACTGGACAAACAATGCTTCAACCGGGGGTTTCACCGCAGCAACATCCACAGTAACATTTGCCGGTACAACAGCACAAACCATAGGTGGAAGTTTTGCTACAACCTTCAACAACCTTGTTATCGCAAATACTGCAAGCAGGGTTACATTAAATGTAAACATCGCTGTCAGTGGCAGTCTTTCCGTAACTAACGGGATCTTTGACCTTGCAGCGTTTACCGCTAACCGAGTAACAGCAGGCGGGGTAATAACGGTGGCTAATAACGCAACTTTAAAAATCGGCGGAACCAATACATTTCCAACGAATTATTCATTAAATACATTGGTTGTTGCGAGTACTGTAGAGTATTCGGGAACCAATCAAACGGTGGCAGGCAAACCTTATGGTAACCTTACCCTGAGTAGTTCATCGGGCGCTGCAATTAAGACTTTTCCTGCTGTTGCATTAACCATCGCGGGTAATCTTGTTTCGGCACTGGGGTCGGGAACCTCAGTAACTTATACTGCAACAACTACTGTGAATGTAAACGGAAATGTAACCATTGGTGCATCCACTACATTCAATGCTGGTGGTTCCTTCCACACGATTGGCGGCAACTGGACGAACGATGGAACTTTCAACGGGAATACCGGAACCATTTCTTTTGCAGGACCTGGAGCACAGGTAGGTGGATCAGGGGTTCAAAATTTTACTAATCTGAATGTGGTTGCATCGCTGGTAAATTTCGCAAATAGCGCAATTACTGTGGCGGGCAACCTTACCACCACTGGATCTGGTTCGTTCAACCAGGCTTCAGGTGGAACTTTAACGATGACCGGGTCGGGCAAAGCCATCAATGGTTCGGGAATTTCTTTGTATAACCTGGCTGTTACTGGTGTTATCACGAGCCTGACATCTTTTGTTATTGCAGGAAATCTTTCCGTAAGCGGAACACTTGCCGCATCTACAGGCACTATTAGCATGAGCGGCGTTACCAAAACTATATCAGGTGCGGGAGCAAAAAGTTTCAGTACTTTGTCTATCACAGGTTCTATTACCACTGACGTCAATTTTTCGATATCGTCAGCCCTTACCGTTATTGGAACTTTTTCCGCTACTGCGGGAACGGCCACTTTCACGAGTACATCTTCTTTAAGCGGAACAGCCAATCTTTTTAATACGACCATTAATGGCACTTCCCTGCAGTTGTCGTCAAACAGTGTTTTGGGCATTGCCAATGTTTTGACAATAACATCCGGGACTTTGAATGTGACTTCATCTACACCCAATACCGTCAATTTTAATGGTAGCGGCGCACAGAATATTAATGCCATTACATATAACAATCTGACGCTGTCCAATGGAAGCAACAAAACGGCGGTTGCGGGCGTAACAGTTAACAACAGTATTACCATCTCGTCGGGCACCACTTTCATCCCCGGTGCATTTACACATTCCATTTATAACGACTGGAATAATTATGGAACTTTCAATGCGGGCACAAGTACGATTCAATTTTTGGGTAATCAGAATTCCAATATCAATGGAGCTACCACCTTTAATATCCTGACTGTAAATAATGCAACGTCGGCTACTGGAATCATTTTACAAAATGACATTTCTGCTGCTACTGTAAATATGCTGCTGGGCACAATGCTAACCGGCGCAAATACAATAACAATCACGACTACACGTACTGGGAACGGTATTATCCTTGGTAATATCAAGCGTACGCATGCTTTTACTACAGGAGTTGCCTATGCCTTTGAGGGGCCAAATAATACAATTACTTTTTCAGCTGTTTCAGCAGTAACTAGTATAACGGTTTCGGTAGTTCCAGGAGTTGTGAGTGATTTTCCATACGGGAGTTGTATCAGCAGGGTTTATAATATTGTTGTGCCTGCAGGTACTTATACCGCAACACTCCGCCTGCACTATGAAGACAATGAATTGAACGGGAACCTGGAAGCTGCCATGGCTTTGTGGAATTATGATGGTACACAATGGATCCCCGTTGGAAAAACAGCAAACAGCAGCACCAGTAATTATGTTGAACAAAGTGGCTTAACAAATATTACGAACCGCTGGAGCTGTTCTTTTAACCCGAATGTTGTTTTATGGAACGGAAGCGTAAGTACGAACTGGAATGACCCTGCCAACTGGACCGTTTATGTTGGCTCGGGATCAACACCGCCATCAGCGTCTGATGTTGTTGTGCTGGGAGGTATTGCTTTTAATTACCAGCCTTCAATAAGTTCTGCCGTTACTGTTAAGAACCTTGTTTTTGGAACCACACAGGCAGTTACTTTGTCGATGGCATCTGGTGGATCATTGACTTCAGGTGATATGATAGGAGTGTGGAGCAGTAATGTAAGCCATACTATTAATACAAACAGCCAGTCAATAACAGTGAATGGCGACCTGGCGCTGAGCGATGGTACCAGTGGCCATGTTATCAACCTTAACATCGGCTCAGGCACTGTAAATGTAGTGGGATCCATCACGCAATCAGGAGGTGCGAATGTTATTTTCACCGGTGCGGGAAACTTAAACATTGCCAATGATTATAACTATGTCAGCGGCACATTTACGCCTTTAACCGGAACCGTTACTTATAACGGTATTGTGAACCAGTTGATTGGCCCGGTTAATTATAACAATCTTACCATTAATAACGCAGCTGCGTCACCTTCAATAAATAATACAACGAGTATCAGCGGGAACTTAACCATTTCCGCAGGTGAGCTCGATAACAATTCGACAACAACGATTGCAGGAAATGTTACAATTGCAGCTGGTGCAATATTTGATAATCATGGAATTTTACATGTGGGAGGAAACTGGACAAACAACGGCAATTACTCCGCCAATGGAACAAATGTATTTTTTGATGGCACCGGCACGCAAACTATTTCTGCAACTACATTTAATAATATAATCATCAACAAGCCAGTAGGCTCAACTGCAATGCTTACCGGCAATATTGTTTTAAATGGCGATCTAACCATTACATCGGGCACCTTTGATATTAAAACCTTTGATTGTAACCGGAGCGTACAGGGAGGTACCATAACCCTTGCAGACTCTGCTACTTTCATCATAGGTGCCAATAATTCACCATTAAATTTCGCAAATGGCACACTTGCCACCTCCAGCACGGTTATTGCAAATGGCACGGGTCCGCAATTTATATTCGGTGTTGATTTTGGAAATATTGTTTTTAGGAACGCCGGCGCCAAAACCCTTGTTGCGCCTATTACTGTAAAAGGTGATCTCACAATTGAAGCCGGATCAAATTTTGATGCAGGTTCGCAAACACTTACACTGGGCGGCAATTGGATAAACAATGGCATATTCGTACCATCAACAAGCACGGTGGTCTGTACTGGTGCCTCAAAAAGCTTCTTCGGTAACAGCACATTTAAGCGTTTATCCATATACGGCAGTTATACTTTTTTAAGTAATAACACCATCGATAGTTTACTTGTCATTAATCCTGCAGGTTCATTAAGCGGTGGAAGCGGTATCACCACTACCATGAATGGTGACCTGGTAAATAAAGGTATTTTGTATGCCCTTGGAACAACAACTTTTACCGGCAATGTGGTACAAACACTTAGTTTGATCAACGCAGTTCAAACAGTTGCAATTACTGTAAATTTTAATGGAACTGTTTCACCGGTGTTAATCTCAACTTCAGCTCCCCAGTTTGGGTTCCTGAATATCAATAACACGGGGGGTGTGAATCCGAGTGTGGGTTGGACTGTTGCGTATGGACTAACGGTTGGGGCTGGTGCATCCTTTAACGGAGGCATATCATCCCACTTTATAGCGGGCTATTTAACAAATAACGGCACGATAACAAGTAGTGGCACTTTAACTTTTATTCCTTCATCCTCGGTTACGGTAAATATGGGGAATGCGTTTACAAGCACGGGCAGGGTATATTTTGCAGGCACTGGCGCAATGACAATAGCCGGCAACCCTGTTTCTTTTAATAATGTAAATATCGTTAACACGAACATTGCAGGCATTACGCCATCGTCTGACTGGAACATGACGGGGAATCTCACCGTTGCTGCGGGCGCACGCCTAAATGCCGGCAACCATACCTATTATGCAGGAGGAGATATTGCAAATCGCGGAACGATCAATAGCAGTACGTCAACCTTTATATTGAATGGTAACGCAACACAGGATATTTATAATCCTTCTGCATTCAATAACCTTACGATCAATAAAGTAGGTGGACAAACAACTTTATCTGCTGATGGTACCGTTAACGGGACATTGAATTTTCTTTCCGGAAGTATTGCAACAGGAAATTACAGCATCGTGATTCCGTCTGCTGGCAACGTAACAGGCGCTTCTTCATCAACGGGTTGGGTGAACGGCAATCTTAACAGATACATACCTACAGGGGCAGCAACTAAAACATTTGAAGTAGGTGATGCTGGTTATTACACCCCGGTAAATGTAGCGTTTGCCCAGGTAACCAATGCTGGTACGCTTACCATTAAAACTACCCCAGGTGACCATCCACAAATCAGCAATTCTACCATCAATCCCGGACTGACAGTAAACAGGTATTGGACATTCACAAATAACGGTATGGTATATACGATGTATAATGCCCGTTTCAATTATGCCAGTACCGACCTTGATGCAGGCACCAATACATCTTCATTTGGTATTGGTAATTACAGTGGATCATCCTGGACAACTGTTGCTTCAGATTCAGCAAATCCAACAAGCATCAAGGCAATGAGTGTCAGCAACATGGGTGACTTCGAAATCGGCGATATCTGCAATAAAAACACTAGCATAGCATATACCGCTTCGCCTTATTGTAGCGGAGCAGGTACTGCCACAGTTACACTTACCGGCAACACAGGTGGACTATTTACGTCCAGTGCAGGCCTTGCAATCAACGCTTCAACAGGGCTGGTTGATATTAGTTCGAGCACTGCAGGAATTTACCTGGTTAGTTATAAACTAGACGCTACCGGTGGTTGTCCCACTTTTGTTACAAATGCTTCTATTGAAATTACGCCTCTATCCACCGCGACTATTTCCTATACAGGTTCTCCTTATTGTTTGAACGGGGGAAATGCTGTTGTGAATTTTGCAGGCACAACGGGTGGCGTTTATTCATCAACGTCCGGTCTTTCTATTAACGCATCCACCGGGGAAGTCAATACGAGCTTAAGTGCGGTTGGGACTTATACCGTTACTTATACAATTGCTGCGGGTGCCTGCCCGCTGTATTCAACAATGGCATCCATTTCCATTGTAAATCCAGGAACATGGACAGGTGCTGTAAACAATGATTGGGATAATGCAGGCAACTGGCTTTGTGGGCAGGTTCCTACTGCTAGTACCAATGTTACTCTGCCATCGGGCCAGCCATCTTATCCGTTGATAACATTAACAAGGGCGGTTCATGATATTACCATTCAAAACGGGGCTGCTCTAAATGTTGTTTCTGGTAATTTGCAGGTAGGGGGTGCGATCACAAATGCTGGCGTGTTCAATGTATCGGCCGGCACTGTCGAGCTGAACGGGAATTCATTGCAAACAATTCCTGCAGGTGCATTTACCAACAATACGATCATGAACATGGTGGTTTCGAACGACGTTTTGCTTGCAGGCGAGGATACATTAACAGGAACATTGTTCTTTCACAGCAGCAACAAAAACCTGAATACAGGTAACCATCTGACATTAAAATCAACTGCCACCGGAACAGCTAGGATCGATGATATGACAAACGCCGGCATCAATTCAGGGAACACGATCACCGGAAAAATAAATATCGAAAGGTATGTACCGCTTAGAAAAGCATGGAGGTTGTTGAGTGCTCCTGTTAAATCAGCAACGTCTCCAACGATCAATGCCGCATGGCAGGAAGGGGTAACTACCGCTTCCGCATATCCGAATCCGAACCCGGGTTATGGTGTTAACATTACTGGTGGAACTGTGGCGAATGGTTTTGATCAAAGCCCCAACAATGCTGCTTCAATTAAAATTTTCAACAATGCTAATAATACATTTACCGCCTTACCTGCAATTCCGGGAACAATGCGGCCTATCTCAGACTACCCCGGATATTTTTTATATGTACGTGGCGACCGTAGCATAAACCTGATGCAGGGCACCAGTGCCGCTATAACTTCAACCACGCTAAGAATAACCGGGGAAGCAAATTGCGGAACACAGCAGGTGAATGTAAATCCAACAAATTTCACGTTGTTGGGCAACCCTTATGCTTCAGCAATGAACTTTGAAACCCTGACAAGGACCAACGTAAGGAATTCATTTTATGCATGGGATCCACAACTTTCTGGAAGTTTCGGCCTGGGTGCTTATGTAGCAGTTATCTGGAACAATGCAACAGGCACTTATGATGCTACTGCATCAGTAACGCCAATCAGTAAGTATATCCCAAGTGGCGAGGCGATCCTGGTACAATCTGCTGACGGAGTAAGCACAGGCAGAATCGACATTAAGGAAACAGACAAAACTGCCAATGGTGGCGGCCAGTCTTTCAGCCGTGCATCGGGCCCATACCAGCAGTTGAGGGTAAACCTGTATGCAATAAATACAGATAGCAGCGCTTCATTGCTGGATGGCATACTTACTACTTATTCAGATGACAACAACAATGCTGTTGATCTTGATGACGCAAGAAAGATGTTTGGAAGCAGTGAAAGCATCAATTTAAAAAGAGACGCAGCTACACTTGCAATAGAAAGAAGAAAAACCATAACGGCTGCGGATACCAGCTTCATGAATATCTACCAGATGAAACGCCAGTCATACCGTTTTGAGATTAAGGCAGATAATATGGATCATTCTGGTTTAACTGCGGTGATCAGGGATTCTTATTCGAACACGATTAACAACAGCCCACTTGATTTGAATGGAAATACCTATGTAGATTTTCTTGTTAATTCAGATACCGCTTCCTATAGTGTAAACCGGTTCCGGATTGAATTTAAAATGCTTGCTCCAGTTCCGGTAACTTTCAAAACGATTAAGGCATACCAGCATGAGAAGGATATTGCCGTGGAATGGAGTACAGAAAATGAAACTAACATCAGGCAATACGAGGTTGAAAAATCAACAGATTCCAGGACGTTCAATGCAATTGCCAGCACGGCAGCTGTTGGAGGAAATGGAGGAAATGCATCTTACCAGGTGCTTGATACCAATCCAGTAGAAGGAGATAATTACTACAGGGTTCGTTCAGTATCGAATGACGGTACTGGTTCATATACCAATATTGTGAAGGTAAATATGAAAAAGCAGAAGGAGCAACCTTCGTTATCGGTTTATCCTAATCCCATTTCGGGAAATATGATCGCAATGGAGTGGTCCAGGATTCCGGCGGGTGTTTATAATCTTCAATTGTATAATAAAATGGGCCAGTTGTTTGCCAGTAAAACAATTAATCATACTGAAGGAAGTAATTTAGAAACTTTCAGGCTAATGGAAGAAATCCCAGCAGGCAGGTATGAATTGAAATTGACCGGTGTAAACCTGGCAATTACGAAACCCGTGCTAAAGCAATAGTTTTTTGCATAAGTATAGATAGATAAGGGCCGCTGTTTCTACAGTGGCTCTTTGTCTTTACTCAAAGGGACGTCTTTGAAAACTCTACAATAATGCGTTGCTTAAACTTGCGGGCTGCAGGTGCGATTACATGTTATAAGAATTGGAAAGCTCTTTTAGTTCCAACAGGTTACTTACACCCAGTTTTTCAAATACCCTGGCTTTATGGGTTCCAACAGTGGATACCTGGAGATTAAGTGTTTTTGATATGTCGCTAACGGTAGTGCCTGCCAGTAATAGAGAAGTGATCTCAAATTCCCGGGCAGAAAGTTTTTCAAAAGGGTTGCTTGGTTTTCCGGAATAGGAATCTTCAACAAGGGCACCAGCCAGGGCATCACTGATGTAGGTCCTGTCGTTCAAAATTAAATTGATTGCTTTTTTCACTTCGTCCAGCCCGGCTTCTTTTGTGAGAAAGCCTTTAGCCCCGGCTTTTAGGAAGCGTTTTGCATATATTTTTTCGGGGCTCATGGAAAAGATCAATACTTTACTATCGGGATACCTTACATGAATAAATTCCATCAAACCGAGTGAATCTGTTTTTGGCATCTGGACATCCATCATGATGAAATCGTAGCTTCTTTGTTTTAATTTTTCCACCGCTTCGTCTCCGTCCCCTGCTTCATCAATCTCACAGGGATTGAAAATTTCAAGTAAAAGACCCCTGATTCCAGACCGCACAACAATGTGATCATCTATTAATAAAAATCTTTTCATAAACTCCCTCTCTTTTGTTTCCTTAAAGAATTGTAACCGACAGCTATTAAAAATAGGTTTTTTTCTACACAATGCCAACCTTTTTGACTAACATAAAGGAAATGACTTCAATGATATTTGCATTAAGAATTTATTCTGATCACGGACTGAGAAAAATTTTCACCCCGAACAGAATAAAGGCCTTGCTTACCTCTGTATTAAAACGCCACAATAAGTTCAATTCGTGTAAGCCTGTTCTCCGGGCTTACACAATTACTTAATTTGATTTTTTTTATAGAAGATGTAAGGATGAAAAACCCCGGGGAATAACCAGCTAACCAATAAACCCAACCCTATGAAAGAAAACCAACTCAGCCTGTGTTCACAGGAAGACAGCAAAAGATCAGACAAACTTATTGATTATTTCCTGGCAGGATTCTTTTTCGCCGGGCTGGTATTTGCCACCTGGTATGATACATGGCTCATAGGCATAGGGATGGGGGGGGTATCCTTGCTGGTATATTATTCTTCCAAAAGATTATTTGCTGCGTCTAACCTTTACCATTACGTACTTTCCATTGTGCTGGGTATTTTTATGGCGCAGTTTATTTACCAAATGCATGGGTTATTCGAAATGCACTTTTTTGCTTTTATTGCGAGTGCAATACTTATCACTTACAGGAACTGGAAACTCCAGGTGCCACTGGCAATGGTTGTGTTGATCCACCATGGCATCTTTGGTTATCTGCAATACACCGGCCATACGCATATTTATTTTACCCAGGACGAACACATGCCTGCAGGTACGCTGGTTATTCATTGTGCACTTTCTATGGTCATTTTCCTGCTTTGCGGTTTATGGTCCTATAACTTTAAAGTATCCGAGGAACAACATGTTGAGCAGAGTTTTGAAATTGGAAAGTTACAGGAAGCCTACCGGCAGAAAGAAGCATTGGTTGCAATGAGTGAAAACCTTAAAATAAGTAACCAGCGCTTAAAAGAAACCAGCAGTGAGTTAAAAAATATTTTTAATACCATAGACGAAGTATTGTTTTCTGTAGATATGTTGAACAGCAGGCTGACCCAGATTTCGCCGGCATGTGAAAAAATTTACGGATATCCTGCCACATATTTTATGGCATACGGTAACCTCTGGCAATCTGTTATTCACCCCGATGATAAAAAAAATATTGAGGCAAATGATGTCTTGCTCAAAGAGGGTAGGATAGTGCTTAATCAATACCGCATTATTCGAAAAGATAAAACCATGCGTTGGGTGGAGGCAAAAATAATTCCTTCATTCGACCGCGACGGGAAGCTCATCAGGATAGATGGTATCATTAAAGACATATCAGATAGAAAATTAGCAGAGGAAGTTTTGAGAGAAAGTTATGATAAAAGGAAAACGAGTGAGAAACTTATGAAGTCTGCAGAAAAACTTGCCCGTTTTGGGAGCTGGCAATACGAGGTAGAAAAAGGGATCGTTAGCTGGTCAGACGGAGCATTTCATTTGTATGGATACGAGCCTGGCCGCCATGAGCCGTCTTATTCATTTTTCCTGGGGCATGTTCACCCTGAAGACCGTGATATGGTAAAAGAAAAACTTAAATATGCCTGGGAAAATTTAGCCTTTCAAAAGCTTTCTTTTAGGATCATCGACAAGAATGGGAATTTAAAATACCTGCTTGCAGAATTGATGATAGAGCGGAACAGCAATGGAGAGCCCGCAAAACTTACCGGTTTTAAGCAGGACATTACCGAAAAAATGATGTTGGAGAAAGACCTTGCTGATGAAAGGTTTTATAAGCAGCAGGAAATTACCGATGCTGCCGTTACTGCGCAGGAACAGGAACGCTCGTTCCTGGGTGAAGAACTTCATGATAATATCAATCCAATCCTGGCCACAGTAAAATTGTACATTGACTGTGCTATAACGGATGAGGCCAGGTGCATTTCACTTATAAAGGACGCAAAAGGATTTGTCTCAACTGCAATGAATGAGATCCGCAGCCTTTCAAAGTCCGTTTTACCCCCATCCCTCGGGGAAGTGGGACTGGTGAATTCGTTGAACGACCTGGTAGAAAATATCCGGAACGTAAACGAACTGAACTTCGAGATCAACTGCGGAAGCATCCGGGAAACTGAATTAAGTGAAAAATTGAAATTAACCATTTACCGGATTGCACAGGAGCAATTGAATAACATTATTAAGCATGCCTCTGCAAAAAATGTAAGCATAAAGCTGCTTCAAAAAAACAACAGGCTCAAATTAAGTATTCATGATGATGGTGTTGGATTTGATACAACACAAAAAAGGGAAGGTGTGGGCATACAGAATATCATCAGCCGGGCGGGACTGTTTAACGGCAAGGTCTTGATCAACTCACAGATTGGAATGGGTTGTGAATTGGCGATCGATTTTATTAATAAAGATATTTCTGTGATGAATAAGCTGGCGAAGGCAAGCTAGGTTACAGTTTTGAATCAAAGAAACTTATTGTTTCGGGACAATAAACAGGGAATTGTAAAAATCGTATGTACATCACCGTTAGTTAGTTTTGCCAATAGGGAGCCAGGCTAGTTTATGCCTGGGTTTTGGTTTTTATCAACATAAAACATCAATTAAATCCTTTGCGATTGGAAATCTGTTAGCAGACCTGTACTTTTTCGCTTGATAAAACGTTATATTGCATACGAAATGCCTATGAACATTCGTGATGTCAGCCAACACAATTCCCCGCTGAATAAACCCATGCTAAAAGTATTGCTAGTTTTATAAGAAATTTTCCTCACCTGTATACAGGTTGCTGTAACACTGAGCTGTAGCTGATAAGTTATGACCAGAAAAACCAAAATAGTAAAAATTAAAAATCTGCTTAGTCATGCAGAACTGGTAAGAAGCGCCAGGCAAAGCATTTCATTTGCAGTTGAAATCTTTATAAAAGATAAGATCGACCTTCCGGCTATTACCAATCATCTCAAGGAAATTGATGAGACGGGTATAGCATTAGAGCAATCTCAAAATGTTTTGGAAGAACTCGTGACGTTTAATCAAACACTGATTGATGCATCACCCGTGGGCATTGCGTCTTATGATGGTATCTCAGGGAATTGTTTGTCTGCCAATGATGCGATTGCGAAAATACTTGGTACAACTACCAGCGAAGTATTAGAACAGAATTTCCGGACTATCAGCACCTGGCAGCAAACGGGTTTGCTAAAGGATGCTGAAGCTACTTTGCTCAGTAAAAAAAGCTTTCCTGCTGAAATTAATATTATTACCAGTTTCGGTAAAGAAGTATGGATCGATTACCGGTTTGTAAAGTTTGGTAATAAGGCCCGACCGAATCTCCTCCTACTGATCAACGATATAACGGAACGCAGAAAATCTGAAGTTGCATTAAGAGAATCGGAATCCAATCTTCAGACAATATTCGAAAATACTTCCGACGGATTCATACTTACAGATAGAAACGGCACCATAAAATTATTCAATAACAAATCAAAGGCTGCGATAATCCTTAATGTTGAAAGGGAAATGCATGTTGGAGATAGTATTTTCGATTTTATTCATGAATCGAGAAAGGAAAACTTTAAAGGAATTATTGCAAAGGTTCTTGCCGGCGAACCCGTACAGTATGATTATTCTTATCAAAGAAAAACAGGCGAAGTAAAATGGTATATTTTCACTATCAGTCCGGTGCAGGCACGAGGCAGCGTTGAAGGCCTTTGTATTACAGCGATCGATATTTCAGCTAGGGTAACTGCAGAAATAGAATTAAAGGAAAGCGAGTTTTTCAATAAGGGCATACTTGCTTCACTCGATGCACATATCGCCGTCATTGACAAGAGCGGACTGATCATCTCTGTCAACAAGGCCTGGAATGATTTTGCAAAGGCAAACGGTGCCAACAGCCTTGATGCTGTTTCAGAAGGCAGCAACTATTTCGACGTTTGTAAAAGAGAAAATGCCTCCGGTGAACCAACTGCCGGAGCTGCTCTTGACGGCATTTTATCAGTGTTCAACAAAGAAAAGAATGTATATGAACAGGAATACCCCTGCCATTCTCCCAATGAGGAACGTTGGTTTGTTCTCCGAGTTACGAATTTTGGAATGGATGATTCAAAGGTTGTACTGTCGCACCACAACATCACCGGAAGGAAGAAAGCGGAACATGCCCTTTCGCTCTCCGAGTCGAATTTGTCAGCAATGATTGAAAATACGGATGCTGCCATTTATTCCCTCGACAAAGGCCTTCGGTATATCACATTTAATAATCGACTGAAAAATAATTTAAAAGATATTTATGGAGTTGACATAAAAACCGGCGATCCTGTTTTGGATTTTTCTCACAAAGCTGACTTAATCGAAGTAGATGCCTGGCACAAAATATATTCCAAAGCACTCAACGGAGAAGCCATTAAGTTTGAAAAAGAATTCAACTTTAATAATGTGTTTTCCTGCCTGAATTTTTCTATTCATCCAATTTGGGAAGACAGGGCAGTGATCGGGCTTTCTTGTTTCGTCACGGATGTTACAGAACACAAACTTTCTCAGATCCGTTTGAATGAATTAAACCAGCATATTCAACAGGATGCAAAAATACTTGCTATCTCCAATGAACAACTGGAACAATTTGCCTATGTAATCTCCCATGATCTTCAGGAACCCCTTCGTATGGTAACCAGTTTCCTTACGCTTTTAGAAAAAAAATACGGAGCGGTTATTGATGAAACAGGCAAATCATATGTTGGCTTTGCTGTTGACGGCGCCATGCGAATGCGGCAGATTATCCTGGACCTGCTTGAGTATTCAAGGGTAGCAATACCCGGGGATAACCGTGAACAGGTAGATCCAAATGAATTGATGAATGAAATTCAGTTGCTGTTCACCAAGAAAATTGCGGACATGAAAGCTGTAATTATGGTTGATGAACTGCCACGGTTCAACGCTTACCGTGCTCCATTACGGCAGATCTTTCAAAACCTGGTTGGCAATGCATTGAAATATTGCAGGAATGACGTTCCATCTGAGATTCACATTAAAGCCACGGCATTCCAGGATCACTGGCAATTTTCTGTAGCGGATAATGGGATAGGAATCGCCAAAGAAAACTTCGATAAAATATTTATCATTTTTCAACGGCTTCATACAAAAGAGGCATTTTCAGGAACAGGGCTTGGACTGGCAGTTACTAAAAAAATCGTTGAGCATATGGGTGGTAAAATTTGGGTTGAATCCGTGGAAGGAAAGGGAAGTACTTTTTATTTTACATTGCCCAGGTCATGGTTTTAATCTAAACGGAGATTTATTATAATTAGGCAATGCCTTAAAAGCAGTGTTCGTTATGGCAAGAATAAACGCTACTTAACCGAAAATTGTTTAGATACCATTCCAGAAGTTTTGAGTTTCGATAAAACTTTTCCACATTCTGACTTTATTCAGCATATAAAAAACGTATTCAGGAGATATTTCGGATTCTCCATATATATAATACCTAGGTTGTTGTCCTATAAGACTACCTTCAGTTTAATCGTAAGAACCAACACTAAAATTATGCAACTATGATTAGTACATCCGGGCTTAAAGTTCCTGTAATGGTAGAGAATTACAGTTACTCATCAACCTGAATGAATTTGATGTTTGCTTAAAGCTCCAAGATTGAATTCAAATGATGTGAAACCGATTTGTTGCCTGGGTGGCTGGCTCGTTAAATTATGAGTTCGATGAAAAAACCTAACCAAACGAAAACTACCGATAGTGATCCTGCTATCCGAAATGATTTGCAATGTAAAGAAACTATGTTGGTTACAAGCTCCCTGGTTTCAGATAACCTGGTTGTTGCCAATGAGGAATACCTCGGCCACCTTGCTGCTATTATAGAATTCTCTGAGGATGCAATTATTAGTAAATCTATTGATGGCATTATCAAAAGCTGGAATAAAGGCTCGGAAAAAATGTTTGGCTTTACTGCACAAGAAGCGATCGGTAAACACATCTCCATAATTTTTCCAAAAGAGTATCATTCAGAAGAAAAAAGTATCATAGAGAAGATAACGAACAATGAAATTATTGATCACTTTGAAACAGTGAGAAATAAAAAGAATGGCGAATCATTGTATGTATCTCTTACAGCATCTCCGCTAAGAGATAAATCAGGCACGATCATCGGCGTTTCCAAAATTATCCGCGACATTTCTTCTCATAAAAAATCAAAATCTGCACTTATCCGTGCAAATAAGGCTCTGGTTTACCAAAATGAAGAAAAAGAAAAAAGGGCAGAAGAATTAGCAGCGGCTAACTTTGAACTCGCACTTCAAAATGATGAGAAAGAAAACCGTGCTGCAGAGTTGCTCATTTTAAACAATGACCTTGAAGTCTCTGAAAACCGGCTTAAGGAAGTAAACAGTGAACTGGAGTCTTTTTCTTATTCAGTGTCACACGACCTGCGGGCGCCACTACGTGCTATTCACGGTTATACAATGATGTTGGAAAGGAATTTTGAAAAAAAATGGGATGCGGAATCTAAAAGGCTCATGAATAAAATTATGAGCAATGCAAAAAAAATGGGAATGCTGATAGATGACCTCCTTAGTTTTTCGCGGGTGGGTCGAAAAGAACTAGTGATGGTGAATATTCAAATGCAGGAAATAGTAACAAACATCTGCACGGAATTAAAGAATGAGCAACCCACACGCAATATTAAATTTCACATAAGAACGTTGCTGCCTGTGATGGCTGATAATATGGGAATAAAACAGGTTTGGCTGAACTTAATTTCAAATGCAGTCAAATATTCCAGGCTTAAAGAAAATGCGATCATCGAGATTGGATGTAACACAGTGGGGGATGAAATTGTTTATTACATTAAAGACAATGGTGCAGGTTATGATATGCGTTATGCCGACAAACTCTTTGGTGTATTTCAACGACTACATGCTGAAGAAGAGTTTGAGGGAACCGGAGTGGGACTTGCCATTGTGCAACGCATCATATCAAAGCACGGTGGCAGGGTTTGGGCCGAGGCTGTTGTGAACGAGGGGGCAACATTTTACTTCAGCTTGATTAAATGATAATATATGGATTCGGGAATTGAGGTTTTATTGGTTGAAGATAATATGAGTGATGCAGAGTTGACTATTGATGCATTAAAACAAAACAACCTCGCAAATAAACTGCTGCACGTTAGAGACGGCGTTGCTGCATTAGATTTCATTTTTGGTGAAGGGGAATTTGCGGGGAAAGAAATAGAAGATAACCTGAAAGTCATCCTGCTGGATTTAAAAATGCCCAGGATAAATGGCATACAGGTATTGCAACGAATAAGAGGAGATGAGCGTACTAAAAGCATACCTATGGTAGTGCTGACTTCTTCTAAAGAAGATCCGGACATTCGGAAATGTTATGCGTTGGGTGTAAACAGTTATGTGGTAAAGCCTGTGGAGTTTGATGATTTCCAGAAAGCTATTTCCGATGTAGGATTGTACTGGCTGATCGTTAATCAACACCCTCAATAAACAGGATGCGAGGCTGGGTTTGTCATAGGTAGGTTAACGGGATAAAGGAGAGTAATAAATATTAGAATGCCATTTACCTACTGATAATTTGAAAAATAAGTAATTATTAAACTGCTGCTATAACACTGATTAAGAAGATGAGTCCGTGCATTGCCGAATAAGATGAAGAAAAAGATAAAAATATTAATCGCAGAACATGATAAGGCTGACCTTGACTTAATTCAAAATGAATTAAGAAGTAACGGGATCACGTTTGTTTCTGAAATCGTTAATAACGAAGATGACTTTATTAATGCGCTTAATAATTTTGTACCTGATATTGTATTGTCCGACTATACTTTCCCCGCATTTGACGGCATCAGGGCATTTAATTTAACAAAAAAGGTTATCCCGGCTATTCCTTTTATTCTTGTTACGGGAACAATTGGCGAAGAAATGGCAGTTGAAATTATTAAAGACGGGGTTACTGATTATGTACTTAAGGATAAACTATTCACCTTAACTCCGAAAATTCAGCGTGCCTTACAGGAATTCAGCGAACGGGAATTAAAGGCGAAGGCAGACCAGGAACTTATAGAAAGTGAAAAAAAATACCGGACCTTATTCGAGCAAAATCTTACCGGTATTTACCAATCAACATTGGATGGCATGATATTGAATTGCAACGAAGCATTTGCAAAAATGCTGAAATACGATACTGCTGAAGAATTGCTTAACGTGAATGCATTTGACCTTTATTTTACAAGGGCTGAAAGGGATCATTTTATTTGTGACTTAAAAACAAAGAATAAATTGTCTAATTATGAAGCAGTATTAAAATGTAAGGACGGAAGCAGGTTGAATGTGATTGAGAACAATTCGTTGCGGATAGACGATGTTACTGGCGAGGCATTTTGCGACGGGGTCTTGGTCGATATCACCGACAGGAAAAAAACAGAACAGGAAATTGACTGGATGGTCAACAATACAGAAGAGTCATTTATTTTATTGAACAGGCAACTTGAAATTACTTCTTTTAATAACCGGGCCGGTGAATTGTATTCGAAATACCTGGAAAAAAATCTTACCAGGGGAGTTTCTATTTTAGAATACGCCCGGCCGCATAGGATAGAAATTGTAAAGGCAATTTATGAAAGGGTTTTGAACGGGTCTATAGAAACAGATGAAATAAAATTCTCATTGCCGGGGAATTACACAAAAACTTTTCTTCTTAAATATAAGCCTGCAAAGGATGAGCATAGTAATACCATTGGTGTATTCGTTTCAGCCATTGACATCACCGAACAAAAAGAAGCTGCGCTTCAAAAAGAATTTGAACGGCGGGATAAAGAAGCATTGATCAACACTACCACCGACCTCATCTGGAGCCTTAGTTGCGATTTCAAATTAATTGCCGCTAACCAGGCATTCCTGGATAATTTGAAAAACTCGGTAGGGGTGGTTTTAAAACCCGGGGAGGCGCTGATGCTTGAGGGTAAATTTCCCGCGGAGTTTCTTGAGAACTGGAAAAATTTATATCTAAAAGCGCTTAGTGGAAAATCCTTCATCGAAGAAATACATACAGCAGCCTGGGGGAATCAACCGGAAACCTGGGCGGAAACAAGGTTTAATCCCATTTATGATGGCGATAAAATTGTAGGTGTCGCTTGTTATACACGGGACACAACGGCTTCTAAAAATTTTAAAAATAAATTAGTTGCTATCAATAAGAAACTGGAGACGGCACAACAGATCGCCCATCTGGGCTATTGGGAATTGGAAATGGATATTCACACGCTTTACTGGTCGGATGAAGTATATAAGATATGGGACACCAGTCCTGATAAATTCGAGGTAAATTTCAAAAGTTTTCACAGCAGCATTCATCCTGAAGACCAGAGCATATTTGAAGAAGCGCAAAAAAATGCATTGAATGGAAAAGGAGACCTGGATGTAGAGCACAGGATCATATTGCCTTCAGGGAAAATAAAATACGTTCACGAAAAAGGAGCGCTGGTTTATGACGAAGCAGGGAAAGCTATTCGTTTTGAAGGAACAGTACAGGATATAACTCCAAGAAAAGAACTCGAAAACCTGCTGAACAGTGCTAATAAAATGGCCAGGATCGGAAGCTGGGAATTAGATCTGGTGAAGAACAGGCTTTACTGGTCGGATGTAACCAAAGAAATTCATGAAACGGAGCCCCGTTTTATACCCGACGTTGAAACAGCCATCAACTTTTATAAAGAGGGGGAGAGCAGGGAACTTATAAGCCAGAAGTTAAAGGATGCAATTGAAATGCGTTTACCCTGGGACATGGAATTTCAAATTATTACAGCCAAAGGAAATGAAAAATGGGTGCGGGTAATTGGCCAAACTGAATTCGCGAACAATAAATGTGCGAAAATTTACGGCAGTTTCCAGGATATTGATGTGCAGAAAAGAACCCAGACTGCGGTAACTGAAGTACTCGAGGAAAAAAATACCATTCTTGAAAGCATAGACGATGCCTTTTTTGCTATTGATAAAAACTGGACGGTAAATTACTGGAACAACCAGGCCGAACAAATATTTGGAAAATCCAAGGAGGAAACACTGAACCAGAATTTACTGGAAGTATTTTCAGATAAAATAAGCCTGGAATCCTATCAAAAATTCCGGGAAGCCTTTCAAACCAACCAATCCGTCCATTTTGAAGATTACTACCCTGCATTTTCAACCTGGTATGAAATAAGCGTTTATCCGTCACGTTCAGGCTTATCCGTTTATCTCAAAGATGTTTCAGAACGCAAACTATATGAAACACATTTAACTGAATTGAATACAGACCTGCAACAAAAAGCAAAGGAACTTGCAATTTCCAATGCTGAGCTTGAGCAGTTTGCCTATGTGGCATCACATGACCTTCAGGAACCGCTTCGAATGGTAACCAGCTTTCTGGCAATGCTGGAAAAAAAATATGGAGCTGTAATTGATGAAAAGGGTAAAAAATATATTGGCTTTGCTGTAGATGGCGCCAAACGTATGCGTCAAATCATCCTTGACCTGCTTGAGTTTTCAAGGGTGGGAATTATCGATGACAAACTGGAAGAAGTGGACCTCAATGAAATAGTAGACGAACTTAAAATATTATTTACAAAACAAACAGGCGGGAAGGATGCGTATATCCATTCAGAAATTCTTCCGGTACTAAATGCATATAAAACGCCCCTTCGCCAGGTATTTCAAAACCTGGTAAGTAATGCACTAAAATATCGCAGGAAAGAAGTTGCCCCGCAGATCAATATTTCTGTAGAGGAACAAAAGGATCGTTGGCAATTTTCTGTGTCGGATAATGGCATCGGTATTGAAGAAGAATATTTTGATAAGATATTCATTATTTTTCAACGGTTGCACAACAAAGATGAGTTTTCCGGCACCGGCATGGGATTAGCGATCAGTAAAAAGATAATCGAAAGCCATGGCGGAAAAATATGGGTAGATTCTGAAGAAGGAAAAGGGACAACATTTTATTTCACTTTATTAAAGCAATAATTTGAGATACTGGCAGGCTTACACTTCTTTGATAAAAAAAAATTGCAGCGGTTTGGATGAGGATGTTAACGACCTTGCATACTGGCGCAATGACCTTTTTGCCGGGATCATCATTTACCTTCTTCCGCTTTGCCTCATTGCACTGTTGCCTGGCCTCTACTGGAGTTTTATCTCTGGTCTTTATACGGTGATGACCGTCGATATTATGGTGGTTTCGGGAATGATCGTGATTGGTTTTCTTCCGCAGTTATCCATTGCCGTTAGAAAGGTTATATTCCTAACCTGTATTTATACCTTAAGCTATGTGCTTATGTACTACCTGGGACTCTCCGGCCCAGGGCTGCTTTACCTCATGGCAGCCTGCATATTCAGCCTGCTAATTCTTCCTCCGGCCTACGCCTTTTGGCCTGCCTGGCTGAATACCGGGATTTGTCTTTATTATGCTGCACTCATCGGGCTTAATTTGATTTTATGGCCTCACACATATAATCATTTAATGGGAGAGTGGATCGCTGTTTCATCGACTGTTGTGTTTTTAAGTTTTCTTGCATCCGCATTAATACCCAGGATATTTAAAGGATTAGAGGCAACAATTATTAAAGAAAAGCAGCTTAAAGAGTCATTGAAGGAACAACAGCTGTCACTGCAGCACGCGATGAATATGCTGAAACAAAAAAACCATGAACTTGAACAATTCGCATATGTGGCCTCACATGATTTGAATGAACCTCTTAGGATGGTTACCAGTTTTATGGCCTCGTTAAAAAATAAATATGGCCCACAGTTGGATGAAAAGGCACACACGTATATAAATTTTGCAATGGACGGCGGTAAAAGAATGCAAAGAATGATCAGTGACCTGTTGGACCTTTCCAGGACCGGCCGACAGGATGCCGGAACAGAAATGATAAGCCTTGAGGAGATATTGAAGGCGGTTAAACAGAATCTTTTTAAACTGGTGGAAGAGACCCGTGCAGAAATAAGAATTGAAACCCCTTTGCCAACTTTATTCATCATCAGGGATGATCTCACAAGGCTTTTTCAAAATCTTATTATCAATGCAATTAAGTTTAGGAAAAAGGGAACAAACCCTGAGATTTGGATTAGTGCCACGGAAACAACAGGTGCATGGCTGATTGCTGTTAAGGATAACGGCATTGGTATTGCTGAAGAAAAGTTGGAAAAAGTGTTTGAGGTGTTTACCCGCTTACACTCGAAAGAAGAATATGAGGGCACGGGAATCGGGTTGGCTATTTGCAAAAAGATAATAGAGCAGAACGGCGGGTATATCAGGGTGGAATCGAAAGAAGGAAAAGGCAGTACATTTTATTTTACCATAAAGAATAAACCGCAATTATAGCCTGCATTGGGGGTTTGTAACTGCCCATTCTTTTTATGGTTCATTCTTAAATTTTAGCGTATGAGGTCATTACACATTTTATTGGTAGAAGATAATGAAGGCGATATCTTGCTCACTACAGAGGCTTTGGAAGATATAAAAATGCACATTAAATTAAGCGTTGTAAAAGATGGCAAGGAGGCGATTGATTTTATGAATCAACAGGCCTTGAATCCTCATTCTGAATTACTGAACTTAGTATTGCTTGATGTTAACCTTCCTAAGAAAAATGGCCATGAAGTCTTAAAATATATAAAGGAGAACGAAACGTTGAAACATATTCCTGTGGTAATGCTAACAACTTCTTCTTCCCCAAAGGACTTAGACCTGGCTTATAAAAATGCTGCCAGCAGTTATATTATTAAGCCGCTTGAGGCAGGTGACCTGCTGGAAGTAGTGAACCGTCTCGAGGATCATGGCTAAATAATATTGTTAAAACAACGATCATGACAAAAGACAAAAAGCCCTACAAGTTTTTGGTAATCGAAGATAATCCTGGTGACTTTGTTATTGTGGAGGAGTTCCTTTGCGAGCAAATCCTGAATCCAGGTATTGTGCATGCCCTTAATTATAAACAGGCCGCGGAGATACTTGCCCAGGCCCAGGACTTCAGTGTTATTTTATTAGACCTGAGCTTACCGGATAATAATGGCGAGAAACTTATCAACGAGGTATTACAGTTAGCACCTGCACACTGCCCAATCATTGTATTAACGGGTTATACGGATGCAGAGTTCGGTATCAAATCAATTGCCCTTGGTGTAATGGATTATCTGCTGAAGGATGAACTTACAGCTACTTCGCTGTACAAAAGCATCATCTATTCAATTGAAAGGAAGCACCACATATCTGAAATCCGGGCATCCGAGAAACGATACAGCGACCTCTTTAATTTAAGCCCGCAGCCGATGTGGGTTTTTGATACCGAAACTTTTCAGTTCATACAGGTGAATAATGCAGCACTTGCCCTTTACGGTTATACGGAGGAGGAATTTTTGAAGATGACATTGATGGATATTAAACACGCGGAGGACATTAGCGATGCAACTGGTAAACTTGGTAAGCCATATCCTGGAGAAGGTTTCATAAAGAGCGCTGTTATGCATCATAAAAAAACAGGGGAGATTATGGATGTGGAGGTTTACAGCACCCCAATAATATTGAACGATAAAAGCTACCGGTCTACGATCGTTATTGATATAACGGAAAAAAAGCTTTTCGAACAAAAGCTGATCAGGGCGATCATAAAAACACAGGAAGACGAACGATACGAAATAGGTGGGGAGTTGCATGATAATGTATGCCAGATATTAGCAGCCAGCCAGCTAAACCTCGGAATGCTGAAGGAGCATCTTACAGCCGCCAACATGCAGTGGTATGACAAATGCCGGCAAAACATTATTCTTGCAGCAGAAGAAATAAGAAATCTTTCTCACAGGCTCGCCCCTGCGATCTTTGATGACTCAAACCTCGAGGAAGCTTTCGGGATATTGCTTCATTCATTTAACATTGGAGACAGGTATAAAATTTTATTAAATGTTGATGACAATGTAAAAAAAGCCATTATCCCAATGGATCTCCAGTTAAACCTCTACAGAATTTTACAGGAGCAATTGAAAAATATCATGAAATATTCGAAGGCTGAAATGATAGAAGTGGATGTCATCATTTTCAACAATAAAATTAAAATGAGGATATCCGATGATGGGATTGGGTTTAATAGTAATGCTGTAAAAACAGGTATTGGCATTGCAAATATGAGAAGGCGAACTGAATTATTTTCAGGTGCTTTTAATTTGGATTCCTCCCCTGGCAATGGATGTGTCATAATCACAGATATTCCTTTGCCAGAAAACTGTCATGCTATACCAATTAAAAATTAGTACTTGACTCCCGATAGGCAGGCTCAGCCTCACAATCTTTTTGGTGGCGAAGCTTTAATTTAATTGGTATTAAATAGTGATTTATACTGACTCAAATTCAGGGAATGCCGGCGTTTAGCAAATAAAAAAGATTTTAATAAATTGTATTGAAATCTTTTTTAATTACGCAAGGTTGCTTTACCGGGTTGTATTGACCTGATCCTATTTTTTAATAATTCCCCGATGAATTGTAATACCCGGCCCGGTCAGTTTTAATTCATACTTCCCTGCAACAAAATTTTTATTTATCTCAAAAACTGCTCCTGGAGAAATCCCGTCATATTGAACGGCTTTTCTGGCTACCAACTGTCCCATGTCATTTAATAACTGTAAGGAGTAGCTGCCTTTTTTAATATTATTGAACTGCATGAAAATAATATTACCAGCTATGGGATTTGGATATACATCAACTGATGAAGCTAAACCTGCTGCCTGTACACTTGCTTTTACTATTTTACTGTAAACCTGGTTTCCGCCAGATTGAACTAAACGAATACGGTAGTAATTGGCTCCATTTGCAGGGTACATATCTGTAAATGAATAGGAGGCAAGGCCACTGTTCCAACCAGATGCTGCAGTACTGTTTATTTTAAAAAAATTCTTGTTATCTATGGATCTTTCTACTTCATAATGGTCAGCACCAGCTTCGTTTTCCGTTGACCAGCTAACAATTATATGTTTGTGATCCGGCTGTGCATTCACCGCTGTAAATATTACAGGCAGGGTGGCCGGGTTAGTAAAAACAATGCTAAAACGATTGACAGCATAGGAAGCCGGATCAGCATTAACACTGAATGGTATAACAGTAGTGCCGTTCATATCCAGTACCGTGTTATTGATGGTATTGGAATAATTATCTTTTACTACAGCTATACTGTTGATGGTATTCATATTGCTCGCTATCAGTTCCAATTGGTAATTCATTATTTTCATTTGGTACAGGTTCAGGAAAGTAGTATCGGCCGCAGTGATGGTTTGCCTTCTCTCAATGGCCAGCTTTTTACCGTCTCTGGCGATATTGATACTCTGATTACTTCCATATAATTTTTTTGGATCATCTTGATCCACTGCGTTTAGGTTCTCATCAGCGTATGTGGTAAGCACGCCATCAAGCAATGATGCATTGTGGCTGCTGTCTATGGAGTATAAATTTATTCTTAACTTTTGATCTAAACCTTGTGTACGGCTTGCAGGAAGATTAACAGAAACTGTTTTATCTGATTCTTTAATGGTAAGTGTACCAGGATTAGCCTGGTCAACTGTGTAAACAAAAAACGCTTCGCCACTTTGGATATATTGGCCCATTGCGCTTACAGAAGCAGTGCGGTCATAAGCATTTGTATTACTGTTCCAGCTTACCGTAACATATCCCCCCAGGCCATAATTGCCTGCCATTTTAGGATCCCACATATACATACTGTTATTTACATTGCTTTTAGTCAGGGAGCCAAAATCTATTGCTGATGGATAGGGATTTCCAACCAGTGTATAATTAGTAGCATTAACTGCCACAGGCTGGTCAGCAGTATTTATTAACCCCTTCATGCGTAGTGTTGTTGATGTGATCGCCGCATTTAATCCCTGCGTAAGGTCAATACTTCTGTCGCCCCTTATGTAAACAAAATAACCAGGATTTGTAGTAATCGGAATATAAGTACCTGGAATGGAAGCAAGTGCTATCGTGGAACCAGTAGCGTTGTTGTATGTTTTTATAAACGCCGCATTTGTGCTGCTTTGGTCAAAACCGTAGTTTGTAGTTCCTCCAGCAATTTTTACACCATACCCTGGATATAAATTGGGGTTTGAAGAAGCAGTTGTTAAACCTTCCTGCCAGGCTTCATTAATGGTTGGTGCATTAATTGAACTAACAGGTACGGATAATAGCCTCCATCCACGGCCCGAAAAAATGTAACGTTCCATCGTGGCCTTGCCATTGAAGATTGCTCCGGGTGTAACAGGTGCCAGCCTTGCGGTACCGGCACTGTCACTTTTAAAGGTAAGACTGTCGCCGGTGTTTAATTTTCCTCCGTATAATCTGATACTTCCTGCCGAACTTCCTGCTGTTATAAATAATGAATTTAGTAAAGTTACAGTACCACCTTGCACTGTAAAGTCTTTAAGCAGGTTATTTCCCTGCTTAAAATATAGATTGGAGGTATCCCTCACTGTTAGATTTGATGTAGATGATCCGGATAGTGACCCGGTACCCGACCTTATTATTCTTCCTGCATCAAGTGTAGAATTGGCGGTAATAGTGGTAACAGCATTTGCTACATCCAATGTACCTGCAATAGTGAGGTTACCCCCTGTAGAAGCATTGTTCTTCACGATAAAGCTGTGTTCCGCCCTTGTGAAATCTACCGGGGTACTTCCTGAACCATTGGTTGCTACTCCCCAGCTTGCGGGAATGTTTAAGGAAACGCCCGCTTTGGAATACAATGTTGTAGCAGCAATAACTGCAACAGTACTGCTTAATACACTCACGCATCCGCTGTTTGCCGCATTTATAATCTGTACTGAATAATTACCCGCATTGCTGCTGGTAACCGGGTTTATTATATAATTTGCTCCAGTAGCTCCTGCAATATCAGTTCCATTTCTTTTCCACTGGTAGGATGAAGCATTATTTGCACTTATTGAAAGCGTGTCTGCGGCACCGGTAGCAATCGTTTGAGTAGAGGGTGATGGTTGAACTGCTATCGATATATTAAGATACGCCGTTTCGCTTGAAACAGATCCTGCAGGGTTGGTTACGATCACCGAATATGCGCCTGCACTGGATGTTACTACATTTGAAATGGTATATGTTGAGGATGTTGCACCTGCGATGTCTGTCCCATCCTTGCGCCATTGATATGATAGGCCGGTACCAGTCGCAGTAACAGTTAGGGTTACACTATTACCTACATTTGGGCAAATGATCTGCGAAGCAGGTTGAATGGTAATAACCGGGGCCGGGATACTGAATGCTCCGGCATTATAAGCAATAAAGGCCGGGTCACTTGTGCCGGAAGCTTTCAAAATAAAATTGGAAACAGTTCCGGCATTCCCGGCGGTAATGCCCAAATCCGATAGTTTAAGTGCGATCAGCCTGATATCCCGGGTTGTATTGAAAGCAGATGTTCCGTTAAT
>JBDSBG010000085.1:0-10088 GCA_039921685.1 Ferruginibacter sp. | reverse complement strand
GGCGGAAAGCAGCGCCGGTGCAGGTACGCAGCCCGCCGGCTGTGGAGGCGAAAGCAACGAATTTGAAGTACTAACCAAAGCGAGTAAAGGCTATGCGCTTATTCTACCTAATCCTATATTGAACATTGTATGTTCGGTATTGAATATTTCTTTTGACTTTCCAATAAGCGAAGTCTCCAATAAATGTTCAAAATTCAACGCTTAATATTCAATATTCAATGAAGGGCATCAAGAATCTTTTACTTGTGCACAGTGACGGCACCTCGGCTCATACACATCTTTTTCACCAAGAAGAACCTGGCCGCCGCCGGCAACTTTACGGTAACTAATATTGGCAATATTGCCACACTTTACGCAGATAGCGTGAAGCTTGGTAATATAATCGGCGACAGAAAGTAGATTGGGCATTTGTCCAAAGGGTTTACCAAGATAATCCATATCAAGTCCTGCCACAATCACTCTTATTCCTTTCAATGCAAGTTGTTCACAAACCTGGGCGATCTCTGCATCAAAGAACTGCGCTTCATCAATACCCACCACATCTACATCATTTGCCAGGAGAAGGATATTTTGGGAACTGTCAACTGGTGTTGACATGATGGCGTTGGTATCATGGCTCACGATCTTTGTTTCATCATAACGCGTATCAATAGCCGGTTTAAATATTTCAACTTTTAAGTTTGCAATTTTCACACGTTTCAATCTTCGGATCAGTTCCTCCGTTTTTCCGCTAAACATACTGCCGCAAATCACTTCAATCCATCCACGGCGCTCGCCTCTAAAATTCGGTTCAATAAACATTAAATAATTTTTTTAAAAATGTGTTTGTAACTTTATTCCCAATACGTGCAAAGATTATGGATTCTATTCACAGGACAAAACATAATTTACGGCTCGAAATCAATTTTTATCAGCAAATAATAATCTATGGAACGGGTGGAAACACTCTGTAACCGGCTACTGGAACAACTTTCGCAAAACGCATCTGCAGATGCACTTTTAGTGACAGTGCAAATGCTCCAGTCGGAACTATTACACTTGAAAGCAACCACCGCACCAGCAGCCGTTTCGGCATCTGTTGCCATTGATATGCCTCCTACTTTTGAAACCACCGAAAAAACCAATGAACCGGCCAAAGAGGAAGAAAAAATAATTGAAATTTTACAGGTTGATGAGGCAGCTATTGAAGCAGAACTCGAAGAAATAAAACGAAATGCTGAAGCAAAGAACAACATGAGCGCTCAAAATAAACCGCCCATGGTATTCGACCCGGTAGAAGACACGCCCACTCTGCTTCATCAGCGTTCACATGAATTTACAAAGAAAGAATTGCATGAGTCCATTGGCGGAGATAAAGGTGATTCACTGAATGATAAACTCAAACAATCCAAATTAGAATTGAGCGATGCATTGCAGGATGTTCCGATCAAGGACCTTCGAAAAGCAATCAATATCAACGACCGGTTTTTATACATCAGTGAACTTTTTCGCGGCGATGAAGTGATGTATGAAAGAAGTATTAAAACAATCAATGGTTTTGCCATTTACCCGGAAGCAGAATACTGGATCAAACGTGAATTGAAATTAAAACTCGGGTGGGATGATAAAACACCGATCGTAAAGCAGTTTGATCAATTGGTTAAGAGACGGTTTTCTATAACGTAATCCATCACTTTTTTTGTTGCTCCCCGTTTACTGTAAACATATTCCCCGGCGATCAAACTTACTTTTTCCAGATCTTTTTTATCTGCAAACAATTTATTGAGCATATCTTCCAGTTCTAGTGCATTGCCGATAGAAAATGCACCACCTTTTTCTACAAGCTCACGGGCTTCAGCAAATTTTTCATAAACAGGGCCAAAGAATACGGGTTTGCCATACACCGCAGCTTCCAGGATATTATGGATGCCGTCCTTGTTAAATCCGCCACCTACGTAAGTTATACTTGCATATTTGTAAAGTTTAGAAAGCATTCCTATATTATCAATGATCAATACATTGATATTTTCAGGAACTACAATTCCAGTCGCCAATTCAGAATAAAAAATCGCATTGGGAAATTCTTTTTTTACATCATCCACATTTTCCTGGTCAACTTCATGAGGTGCGATGATAAATTTTATCTCCGGGTGAGCCTTCACATAATGAATGAGTTCGATCTCGTCGTCTTCCCAGGTACTACCGGCAACAAGTACCTGTTTTCCTGCTATGAACTCACGAATGAACGACACGGGTTCCTGTTTTTCTGCAATGGTAATTACCCTGTCGAAGCGGGTGTCACCGGTAATGGAAGCATTTTTTTCCACCCCGAGGCTTGCTAATAATTTTTTTGAATTTTCATTCTGTACAAATAATTGCTGGAAACAATGCAGCATCTCTATCCAAATGGCACCATACCATTTGAAGAAAGGTTGAGACTTCCTGAAAATGCCGGATACCAATATGACCGGGATCTTGCGTTTCCTTAATTCGGTTAAATAATAGTACCAGTACTCATACTTTACCCAAATAACCAGGGAAGGATTAATGGCACTGATTAATTTTTTTGCATTGAGCGCATTATCAATCGGCAAATAAATAATTTGATCAGCACCACTATAATTCTTCCTGATCTCATAGCCACTTGGCGAAAAAAAACTTAGTACGACCCTGTAGTCAGGATATTTTACCCGGATCGCTTCCAGCACGGGGCGTCCCTGTTCAAATTCCCCCAGGCTGGCGCAATGCATCCAGATCACTTTATCATTCAATGGGATCACAGGGAAATGTTTTCTGCCGTTGATCCATTGTTTCGCCTTATTGTTTCCTAATGAAGCGATGCGGATCCCGATTCTGTAAAATATGAGGAAAACATTGTATAATAAAATACTCAAGCGTTGGTTTTATTTTCAAAAATACATGGTATTGATGGTTAAATCAATTCAGGATTGCTTTCCGCTTTAAAAGTTCCGGGGCTGTTGGTAGAGCCGGCATCGGCATAAACTGCCTCTGAAAGCATAGGCTGACAATCCTTCTTTATAAAAATCAAAATGATACGATACTATTCGGGGCCGCTGGTTGGTTTCGTGGTTCAAAATTGTATCTTTGCGCCGCTTAAATGATGAGTATATGAGGCCTTTACAAATGGTGGACACAAAAACGCAGTATCATAAAATAAAATCAGCCGTCGATGCTGCAGTGCTTGCAGTAATGGAAAGTTCGCAATTTATAGGGGGAAAAGAAGTAAGTACTTTCGCTGAAGGCCTGGCAAAATACCACGGAAGCAAGCATGTTATTCCATGTGCAAATGGCACCGACGCTCTTCAAATTGCCATGATGGCACTTGGGTTGCAGCCCGGGGACGAGGTGATCACACCTTCATTCACCTATATCGCAACTGTAGAAGTTGGTGCCTTACTACATATAAAGCCCGTTTTTGTTGAAGTTGATAAAAAAACCTTTTGTATTGATTCAGCAGTGATTGAACAGGCAATCACAGCAAAAACCAAAGCAATAGTACCCGTTCATTTGTATGGCCATGCAGCCAATATGGAGGCAATCATGGCGATTGCTAAAAAGCACAATCTTTTTGTTATTGAAGATAATGCACAGGCGATTGGTAATGATTATATGTTTAGTGATGGCAGCGTAAAGAAAACCGGCAGCATTGGGCATATCGGGTGCACTTCATTTTATCCTTCTAAAAATCTTGGTGCGTTTGGAGATGGGGGTGCTATGTTCACAAACGATGATCATCTTGCCGATCAAATGAGAATGATCGCCTCTCATGGCCAAAGTAAAAGATATTACCATGATGTGGTAGGTTGTAATTCGAGATTAGATGCAATGCAGGCTGCTATTTTAAATATTAAACTCCAACACCTGGATGAATACATTGCCGCACGCATCAAGGCTGCTGATTATTATGACAGGGCTTTTTCCGGTAATAGCAAGATCCAGGTTCCTTTTCGGGATAAAAATAACAAGCACGTTTTTCACCAATACACATTGATCCTCGATGATATAGACCGGGACGGCCTCCACCAGTTCCTTGCAGATGAAGGCGTTCCTTCCATGATCTATTACCCGGTGCCGGCGCATCGCCAAAAAATGTTTGATGCCTTCGGCGGAAGCGATTATAATTTACCGGTAACAGACTGGCTAACCGAAAGAGTGATATCACTACCTATTCATACAGAGTTGGACGAAGAACAGCAACAATTTATTGTGTCGAAGGTTTTGGAATTTGTAAACAGATAATCAGAAAAAATTTCTTAGCATTTATGAAAATTGCAGTAATAGGTACAGGATATGTTGGGCTGGTTACAGGAACATGTTTTGCGGAAACGGGGAATACGGTTACTTGTGTTGATATTGATAAAAACAAGATCGATAAATTATCATCTGGACAGGTTACGATCTTTGAACCTGGGCTTGAGAAATTGTTTTTAAGAAATCAAAAAGAAGGCAGGTTGCATTTTACGACATCACTGGAAGCCGCCGTTGAAGATGCCCGTATCGTTTTTTTGGCCTTGCCTACCCCGCCTGGCGAAGACGGGAGTGCCGACCTGAAATATATTTTGGGTGTTGCAGATAATCTTGGGAAGATCCTTAAAGAATATAAAGTTATTGTTGATAAAAGCACTGTTCCTGTTGGAACTGCGGAAAAAGTAAAAGCTGCCATTGCAAAAAACGCAAAAGTTGATTTTGATGTGGTCAGTAACCCGGAGTTCTTACGGGAAGGTGTAGCCGTAGATGATTTTTTGAAACCAGACAGGGTAGTTATTGGAACAACATCTGCCCGGGCTATAAAAGCGATGAATGATCTTTATGCACCGTTTGTACGCCAGGGGAACCCCATTATATTTATGGATGAAAAATCAGCCGAGCTTACAAAATATGCAGCCAATTCATTTCTTGCAGTTAAGATCAGTTTTATGAATGAAATCGCACAACTCTGCGAAAAGATGGGAGCTGATGTAGATATGATCCGCCGCGGTATTGGAAGCGATGACAGGATCGGCAAACGTTTTTTATTTCCAGGCATTGGTTATGGCGGCAGCTGTTTCCCCAAAGATGTACAGGCACTTACAAAATCTGCGGCCGCTGTTGATTATGATTTTAAAATATTAAATGCAGTAATGGATGTAAATGCCAGCCAAAAACTGCATTTAATGGCAAAGATAAAAGCATGTTTTAACGGCAGTATAAAAGGAAAGCATTTTGCTGTGTGGGGACTGGCATTTAAGCCAAACACCGATGATATCCGGGAAGCACCAGCCTTTTATATGATTGATGCTTTGCTGGAAGCAGGTTCAACGGTAACCGCTTTTGATCCGGAAGCAATGAAGAATGCACGAGAACTCTTGGGCAACCGTATTGGCTTTGCGGAGAACCAGTACGATACTTTGATAAATGCAGATGCCCTGATCATTGCTACCGAATGGAATGAATTCAGAACACCGGATTTTGATAAAATTGCTTCACTTGCCAACAACAAGATCATCTTTGATGGAAGAAATCTTTTTGACCTTGAGCAAATGAATCAAATGGGATTTCATTATGAGAGTGTGGGGAGAAGGGTAATTGGCAATCGGGAATTGTGAAAGGGCAATCGGCAATCGGGAATCGGGAATCGGGAATCGGCAAACCATGTCGGCGGTTGTAAATGTCGACAGCGGTTAAGGGAGGAAGAGTGAATGGTGAATGGTGAATAGTGAATGGTGAAAATGGGAGGTTGCATTTTGGTAAGCGGCTGATGTTTTATTGCTGAGAATCTGGCTTTGAAAAAAAATACGTTATACATAAAATCGTTTCGTGTCAACAAAAAGAGTTTTAATTACAGGAGCTGCAGGTTTTTTGGGTTCGCATTTATGCGATCGTTTTATCCTTGAGGGCTATGATGTAATTGGCATGGATAATTTAATTACGGGTGATCTTAAAAATATAGAACATCTTTTTAAGTTAAAGCAGTTTGAATTTTATCACAATGATGTTTCAAAATTCATTCATGTAACGGGTAAGCTTGATTATATTTTACATTTTGCTTCTCCCGCAAGCCCAATCGACTATTTAAAGATCCCTATCCAGACATTGAAAGTTGGATCACTTGGAACGCACAATTGCCTGGGGCTTGCATTGGCAAAGAAGTCCCGTATTTTAGTAGCAAGTACGAGTGAAGTTTACGGAGACCCGTTGGTTCACCCACAAAATGAAGAATACTGGGGCAATGTAAATCCTGTAGGGCCGCGTGGTGTGTACGATGAGGCTAAGCGTTTCCAGGAAGCGATCACCATGGCTTATCATACTTTTCATAATGTGGAAACAAGGATCGTTCGCATTTTTAATACCTATGGACCCCGCATGAGGCTCAATGACGGCCGTGCGTTACCAGCATTTATCGGCCAGGCTTTGAGAGGAGAGGACCTCACCGTTTTTGGAGATGGTAGCCAGACAAGAAGCTTTTGTTATGTAGATGATCTTGTTGATGGAATTTATAAATTGCTGATGAGTGATTATGCCATGCCTGTTAACCTTGGTAACCCGGATGAAATTTCTTTAAAAGATTTTGCAGAAGAAATTATTAAACTTACAGGCACGAAACAAAAGATAGTGTACAAACCTTTACCCATAGACGATCCCAAACAAAGACAACCCGATATCATGAAGGCAAAACAAATATTGGGTTGGGAACCTAAAATGTCAAGGGCTGATGGGCTAAAAATAACCTATGGGTATTTTAAAAATTTACCAAAGGAAGAATTGAATAAACTTCCGAAAGAATTTGAGAGTGGCAATCGGTAATCGTGAATCGGTAATCGTGAATCGGCAAACCCCGTCTGCGGTTGCATCCCCCAACAGCGGTCAATTGATGAATGAGTGAATATGTGAGGGTAAACGAAAAAACTTAATTAATTAAAACAACTTGTAGCTAACAGCTAACAGCTTATTAAAACCAACTAATAATGATGTACGATGATCTATTAGAAAAGAAAAAAACTTTAGCAGTTATCGGTTTAGGTTATGTAGGCCTTCCTATTGCATTGGAATTTGCTAAAAAGATAAAAGTGATCGGGTTTGACATCAATGCACAGCGTGTAGAAATGATGCGTAACAACATTGATCCCAGCCAGGAACTCGAATCATCTGCATTTGACAATTGCGATATTACTTTTACAGATGATCTCAATGTGTTGCGTAATGCAAATTTTTTCATAGTTGCCGTTCCTACACCTGTTGATGAACACAATGTACCTGATCTTATACCCGTGCAAAGAGCGAGTGAAACGGTAGGCAAGGTTATCAAAAAAGGAGACTATGTTGTTTTTGAGAGCACTGTTTATCCTGGCTGTACTGAAGAAGATTGCGTACCGATCATAGAAAAGTTTTCCTCATTAAAGATGGTGGAGGATTATAAAATCGGTTATTCACCTGAAAGGATAAACCCCGGAGATAAAGAACATACTATAAGCACGATCATAAAAGTGGTGAGTGGTTGTTGTGATGAAAGCCTTGATACTATTGCCAAGGTTTATGAACTTGTTGTAAAAGCAGGCGTTCACCGTGCTTCCTCAATAAAAGTTGCGGAAGCTGCGAAGATCATCGAGAACACACAACGTGATCTGAATATTGCTTTGATGAATGAACTCTCCATCATTTTTGATAGAATGAATATCAATACTTTCGAAGTACTTGAAGCCGCAGGTACCAAATGGAATTTTTTAAAATTTCAACCGGGGCTTGTTGGTGGACACTGCATAGGTGTTGATCCGTACTACCTTACTTACAAATCTCAGAAACTTGGTTACGATAGCCAGGTAATCCTCGCTGGAAGAAACATCAACGACGGCATGGCTGGTTATGTTGCCAAGAAGGTGTTGCGCCATATCATCCAGAATGATGGGAATGTGAAGAATGCAAAAGTGCTGGTGCTGGGTGCTACATTCAAGGAGAATGTAACGGATATCCGTAACAGCAAAGTGGCCGATGTAGTAAAAGAATTGAAATCATATTCATTGAATGTGCATGTGTCAGATCCTCATGCAGACAGTGATGAACTGAAACATGAATATGGGTTCGAACTAACGCCTGAGTTAAGCAACGACTACGATGCAGTTATTGTAACGGTAACTCACAACGCTTATAAAGATCTGGATGATGCATATTTTACATCAATTACCAAACCACATGCGATGATTGCTGACCTTAAAGGAAAATACCGCAATTTGATAAAGAGCAGGACTTACTGGAGTTTATAAGATTTTTTAAGTTTGACGGGATAAGATTTATGATTTGATAAAATAACATCTAAACTGATTTCGGAAACCTGGATCAGCAAGGAAAAAAATACAACTAATTGGAAAATATTTTTCATACAAAAGACATTAGTGCTGATGCTTTCCTGGTTACCGGCGGAGCTGGGTTTATAGGTGGTCATATTGCAGAATATTTATTAAAGCATGGCGCAAAAAAAGTGCGTGTTCTTGATAATATGGTAAACGGCTTTGACAGAAACCTGGATATTTTAAGAAAATATCCGGCCTTTGAATTTATGCAGGGAGACATCAGGGATGCGAACACCTGCTTAGAGGCATGTGATGGAATTGATTATGTGAGCCACCAGGCAGCCCTGGGGTCTGTTCCACGTTCCATTAAAGAACCGTTGTATTTTAATGAAGTGAATGTAAACGGTTTTGTAAACATGCTGAAGGCGGCAGTTGATAAGAAAGTGAAAAGTTTCGTGTATGCATCATCGTCATCTGTTTATGGTGATGAGCCTTCTTTGCCAAAAATAGAAGAACGGGTCGGCAATTGTTTGTCGCCTTATGCAGCAACAAAAAAAACAAATGAATTATATGCACAGGTTTTTGCTGATGTTTATGGATTAAAAATAATGGGCTTTCGATATTTTAATATTTTTGGCCCCCGGCAGGATCCGGATGGCGCATATGCAGCCGTGATACCCCTGTTTGTAAAAGCGATCATAAATAAAACTCCTGCTTTTATCAATGGCGATGGTGAACAGACAAGGGATTTTACTTTTATTGACAATGCAGTACAGGTAAATGTGAAAGGAATGCTTGCTGAAAATGAAGCAGCATTTAATAAGGCTTACAATGTAGCAGTAGGAGAATACTTTTCCGTGAATTATTTATACCAGGCCTGCCAGGAAAACCTGGACAGTGACTGGCCAGCAACTTATCGTGAACCAAGAACAGGTGATATCCGGAATTCTTTGGCCGATATTTCATTGGCAAAAAATATGTTGGGTTATGCTCCGGTCCGAAAATTCCAGGAAGGGCTGACAGACACAATTGATTATTTTAAAAAAATTTACGAGAAGAGTTCGGCTTGTGAAGTGTAGGTTGTGCGTGCTTTTTCAATTGATGATGGCGCAGGCTGATCCAAAAATCAACAGTTCAAAACTTACTTATAACCCAAACTCAAAATCAAAACCCTCAAGGTGGCATTTAAAGAAACTGGTTTCCCCGGCTTACTAATTTTTGAACCGGCTGTTATTGAAGACAGCAGGGGATATTTTTTTGAAAGTTATAATGAAAAAACCTGCTTGGCTGCTGACGTGAATATCAGATTTGTGCAAGATAACCAGGCGCAGTCTTCTTACGGGGTTATCCGCGGACTGCATTACCAATTGAATCCACACGCTCAAACAAAATTTGTACGGGTATTGAGTGGTACCATATTAGATGTTGTTGTAGATATCAGGACGGGTTCGCCGGCTTTTGGTAAATCATACGCTATCGAATTGTCTGCAAAGAATAAATTACAACTTTTAATACCACATGGATTCGCTCATGGATATGCAGTATTAAGCGACACAGCGGAAGTGTTTTATAAATGCGATACTTTTTATAATAAACAGGCCGAAGCAGGGATAGCACTTGATGATAAAAACCTGGCCATCGACTGGAAAATACCTGTTGATAAGAGGATCATTTCTGACAAGGACCTCAGGCAGCCCTTGTTCGAAGATTGTAAAAATAATTTTGAATTTCATCTTTAATCAATGCCTTCACATTGACCAATAAAGAAAATATATTAGTTACAGGCGCCAACGGGCAACTGGGAATGGAGTTTCGAAAGCTCGA
>JBDSBG010000084.1:0-15489 GCA_039921685.1 Ferruginibacter sp. | reverse complement strand
TTTAGATTCTTGGCAACATTGTCGGTTTTTTTATGATTTACATGAATAACAAATTTATATTTAGGCGATTTTTTTTCGCAAAATAATTTTGCAACTTCCCGGTGAATGTAAATTGTACCATTACCATCTTCTACGTGCAGGTTTAGTGTTCGGTAGCCCGAAGTAAGGGAACCGTTTAACAATTTTCCGTCAGTAGCTACGCCTTCAGAATAGCTTGCAGCACGGCCTAAATTAGAAACAGCATATTTTTTTCTTAATTGCTTGTGCCCGGTGAATTGCATTTGTTTCCAAATTTCACCTGGAATTTTCTTAATCATGTTGATATGATTTAGTTGGTGGAGTTTAGTATTTATGTACTAAACGATAGTTTTGATTTGCTGATCTGTGATAAATATAATAAATATAATATTAAAAAACACTAACCTGGCAGCATTTTTAAAAATTCTTCCTCGGTGATGATTTTAATTCCGGGAATTTTTTTTGCTTTTTCAAGCTTACTGCCGGCATCTTCTCCAACCACAAGGTAATTGAGTTTTGAGCTCACACCACTTAAAATACTGCCACCGTGCTTTTCAACAGACTCCTCTGCCACACTGCGTTTCAGCTGGTTTAATGTACCAGTGAATAAAAACGTTTGTCCGCTAAGGTTGCCCACACTTATGACAGCCTCATCCTTAGATGTTTTAACCCCAAACGCTTCAAGTTTTTTAAGCATTTGCAGGTTATCGTTATTTTGAAAAAATTCATAAATACTGCCGGCAACCTTTACACCAACATCGTTTAGCTGTTGTAGTTGGTCAAGGCTGTAACCACCAAGATCAAAAATGTTTTTGATTGACTGGGCCAATGTTTTAGCGGTAGTTTCTCCAACATACCTTATACCAAGGGCATATATAAGCCTGTGCATTGGCTGTGACTTACTGTTTTCAATTGCAAGGGTAAGGTTGCTGATCGATTTTGCACCGAAACCTTCCAACTTTCCCAGGGCGTGCATATCAAGGCTATAAATACCAGGGATATCTTTCAGCAACCCCATTTCATAAAATTTACGCACATTCGCTTCACCAAAACTTCGGATATCCATAGCGTCTTTACTTACAAAATGAATGATGCGCTCCATGACCTGCGCTTTGCAATTTACATTGACACAGCGCCACACTGCTTCATCTTCCGGTTTAAATAATATGCTTTCACACGAGGGGCAGGTGGTTCTGAATACTATGTCTGTCTGATGTCCATCCCTGAGTTCCGCAAATGACTTTACAATCTGCGGGATTACATCACCGCTGCGTTCTATTAATATTGTATCATTTATCTTCAGGTCTTTCTCGTGAATGTAATCTTCATTGTGAATGGAAATACTGCTAACGGTTACACCACCCACCTGTACGGGGCTGATCTTTGCAACGGGTGTTACAGCTCCTGTTCTGCCTACCTGGTATTCCACATCAAGCAATTTGCTGGTAGCCTGCCTGGCCTTGAATTTAAAGGCGATGGCCCAGCGGGGATGGTGTGATGTCATTCCTAATCTTTCCTGCAGCTGTATATCATTTACTTTTATTACCATCCCGTCAATTTCATATGGAAGATCATCTCTTTTTGCTTCAAAGTCCTGTACATTTTTTATTACAGCATTAATGCCCGTTACCACGTTCATTTCTTTTTTTGGGCTCCTGAACCCCAGGTTCCACAACATTTCCAGCATTTCGCTGTGTGTAGTGGGTTCGTCGGTTGTTGATTGCCGATTGCCGGTTGTCGTATAATAGCTCACATGGTATAAAAACCCTTCCAGGTTTCTTCGGCTAACCTCTGCCGTATCTTTTATCCGAAGAGAACCAGCTGCTGAATTTCGCGGATTGGCGAGGGCTGGTAAGCCTTCCAGTACCAGCGCATCATTGTACTTTTTAAAATTATTTTTATTCATTAAGATCTCACCCCTGATCTCGATCTGTTGAATTCCATACTTGCTAAAAGCTGCAGTAAGGGGGATTGACCTTATTTGTTTGATGTTGGGTGTGATGTCATCTCCGGTATCGCCATCTCCACGTGTAACACCCCGAACGAGCCTGTCATCTTCATATATGAGTGATATACTTGCACCATCAAATTTGGGTTCTACACAATATTCAATTTCGGGTAAGCCCGACAGCTCCTTTGCCTTACGGTCCCAGTCCAACAGGTCATCGGCATTGTAAGAATTCTCCAGCGAAAGCATGGGAACCAGGTGTTGCACTTTTGGAAAATCTTTTATCAATCCTATACCAACTCTTTGCGTGGGGGAATCGGGAGTAATAAGCGAAGGGTCAGCTTTTTCAAATTCTTCCAGTTGTTTATAAAGTATATCATATTCAGCATCGCTGATTAAAGGATCACTCTGAACATAATAACGGTATTCGTGAAAACGAAGCACGTCTCTTAGATCGTGAATAGAAGAGGGCTTAATGCCTTTACCTGTTATTTTAAAACCATCAGTAAGGTTTTGTAAGGCTATTACCTGTTTTGGATCGTACATGTCATTTATTAGTCTTTATAAAGGGTGGTTTTTTAAAACGGCATTTTTCAATTTGTTCTGTTTAGATTTTAAGTGGCATTTTTTTAACCACAGAGGAAAGGAGTTTATTCACAGAGTTTCACAGAGTATTCCTGCAAATAATAAATCTCACAAATTACATTAACCAAACCTCCTTTTCCTCTGTGAAAAACCTCCTTTTCCTCTGTGGTTTAAGGATGGATCCCGAAAAGTATTTAAACTTTTTAGCTAAGTCAATTTTTATTAGAAACCTCAAAGCTTGCCTAATCTTTGTAAAGTTACAAGACGTATTTTTGAAAAATAAATTTACATCATGTTTAAAAAACGATCGCTTACTTTCTTATTTCTTATTCCTCATTTCTTATTCCTTATTTGCTTAGGCTCCTGTTCATCAAAATTACAGGCAGATTTAATTATTCACCACGCAAAAATATATACAGTTGATTCCGCTTTTTCTGTAGTGGAAGCAATGGCAATAAAAGATAAAAAGATCTTGGCAACAGGAACAAATACTGAGATCATGAGAAAATACGAATCAACCCAAACAATTGATGCAACTGGAAAAATAATCTTTCCCGGGTTTATAGATGCGCATTGTCACTTCACTGGTTTTGCAACAGACATGTGGAAATGCGATCTTGTTGGAACGGGTTCTTTTGATGAAATCATTCAAAAGCTTACAGTATATAGTAAAGATGCACCAATGCAATGGATCTATGGCCGAGGCTGGGATCAGAATGACTGGGTCGTAAAGGAATACCCGGATAAAAAAATACTGGACAGCTTATTTCCCGACAGGCCTGTATTTTTAAAACGCATCGACGGGCATGCAGCACTGGTGAACCAAAAAGCGCTGGACCTGGCAGGAATAACGATTGATACTAAGTTAAAAGGCGGAAGCCTGGAAATTAAAGCCGATAAACTAACCGGGATTTTAATCGACAATGCCATGGACCTGGTGGATACAAAGATTCCTGTATTAAGTGACAGCCTTGCAAAAAAGTATTGCCTGGAAGCTCAAAAATTATGTTTTTCATACGGACTAACGGGTGTGCATGACTGCGGAATTGGGGAGCACACAATTGATATGGTGGATGAAGAACAAAAGGCCGGGAGATTGAAAATGAAAATCTTTGCGTTGTTGTCGGATAGTATTCAATATTATGACAGATGGATTGCAAAAGGGCCATACATAACCGAGCGGTTACATGTAGGTGGATTTAAAGTTTATGCCGATGGCGCATTGGGCTCAAGAGGTGCCTGTTTGTTGAAAGATTATTCCGACAAACCGGGTTGGAAAGGTTTTTTATTAAGTGACCCGGCTTATTTTGAAAAGATTGCCGAAAAGCTTGCGCAGTCAAAACTGCAAATGTGCACCCACGCTATAGGAGATAGCGGCAACCGGGAAATGCTGAAAATTTATGCTGCAGTCTTGAAAGGAAAAAATGACCGCCGCTGGCGAATTGAGCATGCGCAGGTAGTTAATGAAAATGATTTTCATTTTTTTGGAGATGACAATATTATTCCTTCTGTACAACCTACTCACGCAACCAGCGATATGTATTGGGCAGGCACAAGGCTGGGAGAAGAAAGGATCAAAAACGCTTACGCCTACCAGCAGTTATTAAAACAAAATGGCTGGATACCATTGGGAACCGATTTTCCAGTGGAAGATATCAGCACTTTTAAAACTTTTTACGCCGCGGTGGTTCGCAAAGACGCAAAAGGATTTCCTGCAATCGGTTTTCAAATAGAGAATGCATTAACAAGGGAACAGGCCATTCGTGGAATGACGATTTGGGCTGCAAAAGCTGCATTTGAAGAAAAGGAGAAGGGGAGTTTGGAAGTTGGAAAGGCAGCGGATTTTATTCTGTTGGATGGGGATTTGATGAAATGTGCGGAAGGAGATATGTTGAAGACGATGGTGTTGAAGACTTACGTGAATGGGGAAGTGGTGTATGAAATAAAAAAGTAGCATTTTAATAAATGCGTTATATTAGTAAACCGTTTCCTTAATAAACAATAACGGGAAAAATACCCTTTCTCCAATAAAATAAAAAAGTTTTCTTTATTAAAATTTAAAAAAATCCCTAAACTAAAAATTAAAAGTTATGGCAAACAAAAAAGATGGTATTTATTTTAAAGCGACGCAAAAGCCTTACCCGGGAACAATTGTTTTATTTGAGGAAATTGAAAGTGTTGCAACAAAAGCTACTACCTCCGGTAGTAATGTAAAAATTCAACTTGAATTTCTTATCAAAAATGCATCAATAGAAAAGGACTATGATGTTGATACAATTGAGGAAAAAGAAGTTTTCATTGAGATTGACAGCAATGCTAATATTATACTAAATGGTGGGGCTGAAACGATCACTTTTGATTCGCTTAGCGGGAGTGGCGGTTTCGCAAACGCTGATATCAGTTTTAAAATTCGTGCTAAGGGTGGTAAAATCGGGGGTCCGGGTTTTGAAAATTTTACCAAAAAGAAAGCATAAAGGCTAAATTAAAACAATGCCAGTTAAGATTATAATTCCCAGCTGGCATTGCTTTTTATTGTGTCAGTACCATTTTAATTATTTTGTCCCACCTTGTGAATAAAACAAAATTATTGGAAATGTTGGTCATATCTGAGTACATCTGCAATAATTCACGCTCAATATCCTGCACTTTAAGGTCAGGTAAAAATATTGAAAATGAACCTGGAGATTGTGATTCAAAATTTTTCCCTAGATCGTCATCTACAAAAAGTGATGATCCTAAATTACCCGGATAATACTCTGAAATATGTTTACCCGGATAATAAAATCGGCGAATTTTGGCCCGGTTTCTAATTCCTGGATCGATCCGCAAAAAAAACTCTGTAACAAAATTTTCATAATCGATAATTCCTGTATCCATGTTGCCTTCTATTGAGGTTGCCCGGCAAGATGCCCTGGCATTTTTTAAAATTGGAATCAATTTATCCGGCGTTATTTCTTTCCCCAAATCTTCAATAAATACTACAAATGATTGAATACTTTTTAATAAGTCGTTACAAATGGATAAATGCATGCCCGAAAAAGATACTGACCGTTTATAATCTATGATTCCAATTGTGTCATCTTTTTGCACCATTTTTGCGACGGGTGGTTCAATAAATTTTGTAAGGTAGTAATTGGTAATATTTGTTACAATCTCTTTCGGTAAGGCTCCAGGTGTTTTAGATAAAAGCTTAAACAGTTTTTTATAATTATACCCAAAAAAAGTTATCATAGTTTGTGGGGCTATATAAACATCTACTATATCCTTTAATGCGTTCATGGTTTCAATCATGTCGACATAACAGGAAAGGCAAAGCATTGTATGTATTTTTTGCCCTGTTTTTATATTGTCTATGATAGGCGTGGTCGAAAAATGATCTTCGGCCAACCCTTGTTTAATGATCTCCGCCATTTCTGCAGCGCTAATGATTTTAGAAAAATTACTTCTTTGAACTATTTGTCTATTATTCAAAAGATTGGCGGCAATATTTTTTTCTGGTGCATTAATAAAATCGGGTCGATCGAATTGAACATTTCTTTTTAAAGATAATTGCGATATTAGATGATTGGCTACAAAAATTTCATCAACTTTCTTATCCATCTCATTTTCGACCAGTGCCAGCTCCCTGCTATCTTTCGGAACCTCGTTATTGAGTAAGTTCTTTATACTTGATCTCATAAATCCTAAACCACCCGCATGGCCCCATACAATAAAAAAATGTTTATGGTCTTCATTGTCTTCTATTTGTTTCTTTGAAACATGTGCAGCAAAAAAATTTACCAGATGATCGTATGGAGGGTTATAAAACGCCGTATAGGGTAAATCATGTTCTTCCTTAATTTCTAAAACATATTTATTTCGGTTAACCCTGGACTTTATTATAGTTGCTTTTTCCTGCTTTAAGTCATATTTGTAAATAACAAATTTTATGTCTTTATTTGGATTCTTAACAAACGTTATTGATTCTTCAAATTCACTATAAGCTGCTTCTATGATAGGGCCATTCTCTTTATCATCTTTATCAATTAATGCAATTACAGATACTGTCCAGGTATATCGTTTGTCATTTGCCATGATGAGAAGTTTTAGTGTAAGAAAGATAATTTTTTTTACTGGTACTTTTTTTATTTTTTCTTTGAGATGTATTTCACAGGACAGCATTTTTTTACCCCTAACCAAACTCGAAATTAAAAATGGCCTGCCAGGTATAAACGTTAGAAAAATTACAAAGGATAAGTTTGGTTTTATGTGGTTTGCAACACAGGATGGTATTAGCCGTTTTGATGGAAAATCATTCATCAATCTTAATTCATACAATGTAGATAAAAAACGAAAAATAATTGGAACCGATGTTTATGATATAAAGCCGGATTTAAGCGGCAATTTTTTGTGGGTATTATCTGCTTATGGCGGCCTCAGCAAAATAGATCTTACTACGTGTAATGTTATTGCAACTTATGAAATCAAACAAACAGTAAAACCAGGTACAACTCTTTGGTATAAATGTATGTTTGAGAATGATAAGTTCCTGGTAATAGGAATAAATGAAGGAATTATCTGCTGCTTTAATAAGCTAACGGGAAGAACTGAAAATTCTTTTAGTCTTGCCGAAAGATTTAATTGTACCGGTACCCTGGAAAGACTTTTTATTGATAATCATAACAGAGTATGGTTTTTTATCTCCGGAACCGGCATATTGATCACAGATCCGACATTAACACAAAAGATTTCTATAATTAAATCATCGCAAATTGATCAGAAACAATTTTTATTCACTGATTATGCATCCTTTAACAATCAACTTTTTGTAACTACAAATGATGGACTGCGTTTAATTGATATTGAAAATTTAAAGGTTGTTTCGAATAAAAACATACAACAGGATTATTTATCCCTTTGCAATAATAAAGAACTCCATAGTGTTTCCATAACAACTAATTATGCAGTTGTAACAGGAAAAAACCTGGTGTATAAAATAAATCTTAATAGCGGAAAAACTGAAAGGGTTTTATTGGCAGGTAATTTTGAAGATCAATCCTGGACAACACTAAATAATTCTGTATATGCAGATAACCAGAGTATCTGGCTTGGGTCACAATACGGAGTTGGTTTGATAAGAAATATCAATTCAGCCTTTGTATCTTATTTCAATTCATCTGATGGAAATAATATTAAAATTAAGCATGCTACTGCGATCTCTGCTGTTTCTGATTCAAATATATTTGTTTGTGCAGATGATGATTTGTATGACCTAAATCCGAATAATGGAACTATAAAAAAATTCGGAGTTGAAGATTTTTATTTTTCAGTATTCAGCGTTACAAGAGGATATTATATTGCAACAGGTGTATCTAAAGGAATGCAATTATTGAATCTGGAATTCAAACCAATAAATATAAGTACTGTTTTTCCTGAATTAAATTCTATAAAAAATGATTTAATAATGAGTTCGGCCAAATTGGGTGATTCAGTGATTTTTATGGCTAGCCAAAATAAAAACGGGTTATACATATGGAATACAGCTAAAAAGGAAGTAAAAATAATAAGTACAAAGACGGCACCGCTTTCATTAAAGAATGACAACATTAATCGTCTTTTTATCGATTCAAAAAAAAGGTTGTGGGTTGTTAGTGAGAATGCGATTGCTATATATGATTATTTTAAGAACACAATGTTCCATGTTCCGCTTACAGATCCATCTACAAAAACACCAATTAGTATTAATATGGACGTTTGTGAAACCGCCGGAAGTTATTGGATAGCGAGCTACGGTACCGGGATAATTGAATTATCAAAAAATTATACAATTAAAAATATATATGGAGCTAAAGACGGTATCAAAAATTTAGGCTTTTATAGAATCTTTAATATTAATGATAGTCTTTTAATTGCTTCATCCAATAATGGATTGATCACTATCAATATAAATAAGCAAACTGCAAAAAGTTATTTTTTTGAAGATGGCCTTCAATCGAATAGTTTTGAAGAAGGTTGCGGAGATAAAATGGAGAACACAATTTTTTTTGGTGGGATTAACGGTATTACAAAAATAAATTCGCTAAAGCTTATATCAAGTGTTTCTTCGCCAATATTGACATTTTCTTCCATCTTGCTTGTATCTCAAAATAAAATGAAGGACACTTTAAATATCAACCTTCAAAAACTAACAGTCCCGCAGGACGTATCCCAGGTAAACATTAATTTTTCTGCAATTAATTATGAAGAACCGGAAAAAGTAAGATTCTCTTATAAAATAATTGAGAATGATAAAGAATGGAATACCACAGATAAAAATTCTATTCAATTTTTTCCTCTTTCACCAGGTAAGTATCATCTGCAGGTACAAGCTTTCAATGAAGACGGTTTACCCAGCCAGGTGAAGGAACTCACACTCATCTTCCTCCCCAAATGGTACCAGACTTTACTATTCAAAATCCTTGTTGGATTATTCATTGCAGGTTTTATTTATGCGCTTTACCGCTATCGGATTGAGCAGGTGCGTAAGCAGGAAAGAATGCGTAAACAAATATCAGCAGATCTTCATGATGATATTGGTGGTACACTGAGTAGTATTAATGTATTTTCCCATCTTGCAATTTCAAACCCAGGCAAACTGGAATATCTTGTCAATATAAATGAAGGCACGCAGGCTGCGGTTATGGGTGTCCGTGATATTGTATGGGTTTTGGATGACCGGCTTGATACGGTTTCTGATCTTGTAAACAGGTTTATGCAGTTTGCCCGGCCCCTGGCAACAGCTAACAAAATATTATTGGAGCAAAAAATCGATCCGCAATTGCTTCACCATCCCCTTAGTAAAAACGAAAAGCGTAATATTTATTTAATCCTGAAAGAAGCCTTCAATAACTGCATCAAATATTCGGGCTGTAATAATTTTAGCTATACCATGGAGGTTGTAAACTCAAAAAAAATAAGAGTGATCATAAAAGATAATGGGAGAGGATTTGAAATCAGCAAGTCCCAAACAGGCAATGGATTAAAAAACATGCAGGACAGGTCAGCTCAAATTGGATATGAATACATCATTGAATCATCTGAGAATGCCGGCACCACTATTCAATTAATTAAGCGCTAACCATTCTTGGGGCCATAACCGGAAGGCTATATTTGAGCATTTTATCCGGTAAGTTGAAATTATTAAGTCAAAAATTTTACTGATTACCAACCCTTTATAGAAGTGACATAAAAATTAGTGCTCTTTTTTCTTGGAATCTCACCCTCATTCCACCTACCTTCGCCGTCCAATTTAAAAAAGCCTGCGGGGATGGCTGCAGGTTCATCTAAAAAAAAGAACAATGAGCAAATTACATTTTACAACCAAACATGCGAACGCGGCTACCGTAAAACACGACTGGTACGTTGTGGACGGTACTAATCAAACCGTAGGACGTATGTGCGCAAAGATCGCTGCTATTCTTCGTGGGAAGAATAAAGCCTATTACACACCACACGTAGATTGTGGAGACTTTATCATCGTAATCAACGCTTCAAAAGTTGTGTTCACGGGTAATAAAGGCGAAGATAAAGAGTACCTAACTTTTAGCGGATACCCAGGAGGCCAGAAAGGGGAAACTGCAAGTCATCTATTGAAACGCCGCCCTGACGCAGTTATCGAAAGAGCTGTAAAAGGAATGTTACCTAAGAATCGCCTTGGCCGCCAGATGTACAAAAAGTTGTTTGTATATGGAGGTGCCGAGCATCCTCACGGTGCCCAACAACCGAAATCATTAAAATTCGATAAAATAAAATAATTAGCTAACAGCTTATAGCTAAAGGCTATTGGCTAAAATTAAAAAAATGGAAAAGCAAAAAAATGCAGTCGGCCGGAGAAAAGAAGCTGTTACCCGTGTTTTCCTTACAAAAGGAGATGGTAAGATCACAGTGAACGGTAAAGACTATAAAGTGTACTTTCCCCTGGTATATCTTCAAAACCAGGTTGAAGCACCAATGAAAGTTGTTGAATTATCAGACAAATACGATATCGTAATCAACGCTACCGGTGGTGGTGTAAAAGGACAGGCTGAAGCTGCTAAGCTTGGTATATCACGTGCTTTACTTGAAGTGAATGCTGATTACCGCCCGGCTTTGAAAGCTGCTGGTTTATTGAAACGTGATCCACGCTCTGTAGAACGTAAGATCCCGGGACGTAAAAAAGCAAGGAAGAGCTTCCAGTTCAGCAAGCGTTAATTGGAACGGGATACGGGAAGCGGGATACAGGATCCTGGCTTATCTCGAATCACGAACCCCGAATCTTGAATCATTTTTAAAAAATTACTTAATAATAAACAATGGAAAATAACACTTCCTTACAACAGCAACTTCTTGAAGCGGGCGTCCATTTTGGCCATTTAAGAAAAAAATGGAACCCAAAAATGCTTCCTTACATTTTTGCAGAAAAAAAAGGGATACATATTATCGACCTTAATAAAACTGTAGAAGGTTTGCAGGAAGCCGCGGCAGCAATGAAAGCAATTGCACGCAGTGGAAAAAAGATCATGTTTGTTGCTACTAAAAAGCAGGCAAAGGAAATTGTTCAGGAAAGCGCAAAAAGAGTGAACATGCCTTTTGTTACCGAACGTTGGTTGGGTGGCATGCTTACAAACTTCAACACGGTTCGTAAGAGCGTGAAAAAGATGCAGAGCATCGAAAAATTATTGGGCGACGGAAGCGCAGAGAATCTTACAAAAAAAGAAAGACTTACGCTTACCCGTGATAAAGATAAAATGGAAAAGGTATTGGGTGGTATCGCACAGATCAGCCGCGTACCTGCCGCTTTATTTATGGTTGATATAGGCCACGAGCACATTGCTCTCGCTGAAGCAAAACGATTAAACATCAGCACATTTGGTATGGTTGATACCAATTGCGATCCTAATAAAGTTGACTTTGCAATTCCTGCAAATGATGATGCTACAAAATCAATTGCAATCATTGTGAATTATATCACAGCTGCAATTGCAGAAGGATTACAGGAACGCCAGGCTGATAAGGATAGCGATGATGATCATAACGATACAGAAGAAAGCGCAGAAGCAAAAGCTGCACGTTTTGAACAAAAGGCTGATGGAGGTGATGACAGGGGCAAACGCGGCGGTGGCGGCGGTGCTAACAGGGGCAGTGGCCCAACAAAGCGTCGTGTTCCAGGCCCGGGTGCAGGTGGCAGAAGGCCAGCAGGTGGCGGTGCGCCAGGCGGTGCCAGGTAGGCCCTAACCCCCAAAGGGGAATTATTATGGAGAAGAGAAGTGCGATGATTATGTATTATTATTATTATTTAGCCAACAGCGGTAATTCTGGTCATCATCGTTGTGTCACTCACTTCAACTATTAGTTCATTATTCAAAAAATTAAATCAATGAGTGTTACTATAACAGCAGCAGACATCAATAAATTACGCCAGGCAACAGGCGCCGGAATGTTAGATTGCCGCAAAGCATTAACAGAAAGCAACGGTGACTTTGAAGGAGCCATCGATTGGTTGCGCAAGCAAGGACAAAAGGTTGCCGCCAAACGCAGCGACCGTGAGGCAAAAGAAGGTGTGGTATTGGCAAAAACAACAGCCGATAATAAAACCGGCATCGTGCTTTGCTTAAGTTGCGAAACGGATTTCGTAAGCAAGAATGCAGACTTTGTAGCCTTTGCTCAAAGTATTGCTGATGCTGCGATTCAGCACAATGTAAAATCTGCCGAAGAATTGAACGAAGTATCTATCAACGGCGCTAAGGTTGCTGATATGATCAACGATAAACTTGCTTCGATCGGGGAAAAAATCGCCGTTTCTAAATTTGAACGCGTGGATGCTCCTTACGTTTCCAGTTATATTCACGGTGCAAACCGGATGGGTGTGCTTGTAGCTTTTACAAAAGATGCAGGAGATGGCGGTAAAGACGTTGCTATGCAAATCGCTGCAATGAACCCATTGGCAGTAGATGAAAACTCTATCCCGGCTGATGTGATTGCCCGCGAAAAAGCTATTGCAATCGACGTAGTGAAAGCTGAAGGTAAGCCAGCTGAAATGGCAGAAAAGATCGCAATGGGTAAACTAAACAAATTCTTTAAGGATAATACTTTGATGGCCCAGGCCTTTGTAAAAGATGGTAACAAATCAGTGGCCGAATTTTTAAAGGGCATTGACGCCGATCTTAAAGTTATAGAATTTAAGAGGGTAGCTTTAGGCTAATAAAATTTTTAATTACTAACCCCGCAACAAGCGGGGTTTTTTCTTGCAAGGCCTCACCCCCAACCCCTCTCCGAAGGAGAGGGGAGCAGGACTCACTGTGGGGAGCGATATTATTAAGCTAGGTTTTTTCTATCGCTTAAATGAAAACTGGAGTTAAAAAAATTATCTTCGTAAAAATCTTACATCTTATATCATAAATCTTACATCAATTTATGCTTCCTAAATACAAACGAATACTCTTAAAACTTTCCGGCGAATCCTTAATGGGCGATAAAAATTTTGGAATGGATTCTACCGTTATTGCCCAGTATGCGCAGGACATAAAACAAATTACCGAGATGGGTGTGCAGGTTGCACTGGTTATTGGGGGCGGTAATATTTACCGTGGGATGAATGAAGCCGAAACAGGAATTGAAAGAGCACAGGGAGATTATATGGGAATGCTGGCAACTGTTATCAATGGTATGGCTGTACAAAGCGGTTTGGAAAAAGCTGGTGTATATACCCGTTTGCAAAGTGCTATTAAAATGGAACAGATTGCTGAACCCTACATCCGCAGGCGTGCTATGCGGCATTTGGAAAAGGGCCGCGTTGTAATTTTTGGTGCTGGTACAGGTAATCCTTATTTCACCACAGATACAGCGGGTTCGCTAAGGGCCATTGAAATAAAGGCCGACGTAATATTAAAGGGCACCCGTGTTGATGGCATCTATACTGCAGATCCTGAAAAAGATCCCACCGCAACCAGGTATGAAAAAATAAGTTTTGCTGAATGCATCTCCAAAAAACTAAGTGTAATGGATATGACTGCATTCACACTCTGCATGGAAAACAATTTGCCCATCATTGTTTTTGATATGAATAAGCCTGGCAATTTGATGAGTGTGGTAACAGGGGAGAAGGTTGGTACGTTAGTGAGTTGACAATTGACAATGGATAATTGTCAATTTGGACTTGTCTGAATATTTGGAATCTTTTAGACTAATGAGGGCAAACGATTCTATTTGTCCATCCTACATGATCAATGGTTAATAAAAAACAAGAGCTGTCTACCAGAACAGCTCTTATTACCCTCATATAATAAGCTTTAAAACCAGCTTGCATATATGCATTGATATGTAGACACCCCGTCTTTTATTTTTGTTGCCTGAATTAAAAATCAATTCTTAAACCAAGCCTCAGCCCCAGCGTAGTGTATTTTTGCTTAAGCGTAATTTCCGCCTTATTGGCTGCAGAGAAATTGTACCTGAAATAAGGTTCTGCCAAAAAGTAGGTATTCCCTTTTAATCTATAATAAAGTGAAACACCTCCTGTAACCCCAAGCCCCACATTTGTTTTAAACTGGTAGGCTGAATTCGTTTTGCCGGTGGTGATGTTTACAGGTTGATAAGCACTATCCAGCAGATCACCCCTTTGCCAGCTGTATGCGTTCACAATGAGCCCGGCATTGAAATTTGCACGAAACCGTTTAAAAGCAGTTTCATATCCTAACAGCAATGGAATATCAATTGTTCTGTACCTGTTGTGCGTGGTTTTGTAGCGTGTACCTGTTGTGGCGTAACTTCCAGTAGTATCTCCGTTATCGTTGATCATGTAAACCAGTTGCACAATATGACCCTGCTCAAACTTAAATTTTTCATTTACCTGGCTGTAATTGACTCCCGTGCGGAAGCTTAATCCACTATTAAAAACTTTTGTAAAACGCAACCCCACACTAAATGCTGAACTAACGCTTGTACTCTCTTTTCTCTTTTGCAAGTAAACAGAATTAGCGGTATCATTAAAGCTCCTGAATGCGTAATCGGGGCCGCCGTAGATTTCAAAATATTTGTTTACGTTTCCGTTCTTCCCCCCGGGACAAGGAATATTCAATGCAGGAAGGCCGAGGCTTTTTACAGAAAAATCGAATGTTTTTTCTGCTGGTTTATTTAAAAAGATATAACGATTTTCAACAGCAATGTCTTCAGAATTGCTAATAGTTGTTGCTGCGTTCACATCAGGTTGGTCTTGTTCGGCAGAGCTGTTTCCTGTTGCCGGGCTTTGAATGGCTATTGCAGAACGGCCCGCTGAGTTTCTGCTTTTGTTTTTTGTTGATACCAGGCTGGCATCTGTTTCCTCATCGATTATTCCTGTTGCCAATCCAGGCATTGCAGGTTTCTTTTTCACCAGATGTTTGCCTGTTGTTTTTGATGAAAGTACTTCAGCAGTATTGGCATCAACATTTTTATTTTGAGCATCCTCGACCTGGAAATTTTTATTTGATACAGCGGCATTGTTATTACGGGTCTCCGGCTTCGTTGGATCAGAATTGGAATTTTTTGCAACAGCAACTTCATTGTTTGCATTTACATTTTGTACAGGTAAGGTTGATGATTGTTGAGTTTGGTTATTTGTTAGTTCTTCGCTTCCTTTTTTTGCCTCGTTTATAATATTGCCCCCATCTTTTATAGTTGTAATAGCTATTGATTGATCTCCTTTCGCAGTTTTGACCCCCGGATCATTTTCATAAATATTGTGAACCAGTAGAGCGCCTGCGCCTGTTGCGATAACCAGAAATAATATAATGGTAAACGGCTTGCCACGCAGGTTAAATAAGAACCCGCCTGGTTTCTTTTGCTCTTTTCGGGCAACGATATTTTCCCAGACATGCGGCGGCACTTCGGGCGTATAGTTGCCGAATTGCTTTTTTATGTGGTCATCAAATGGAGAGTTATTTGTCATACTGCTACCTTTTGTAATT
>JBDSBG010000083.1:0-39940 GCA_039921685.1 Ferruginibacter sp. | reverse complement strand
GGCGGAAAGCAGCGCCGGTGCAGGTACGCAGCCCGCCGGCTGTGGAGGCGAAAGCAACGAATTTGAAGTACTAACCAAAGCGAGTAAAGGCTATGCGCTTATTCTACCTAATCCTATATTGAACATTTCTTTTAAAGCTTCCAATATTATAAAGTTTCTTCATTGTGACGAGAATACATCTGCCACAGACCTGTTTTCCCAACTTCTAAACTATTTTACTACTTTTATACTATGAACAGTATCGACTGGATAGCCTTAATCTCCATATTTGCCTCACTGGTCATCATAGCTTTTCTCTCGGGATTGGAAATTGCTTTCGTATCTGCCAATAAACTTTCAATAGAACTAAATAAAAAAAAGGGTTCTGCTGCAGGTAAAACATGGAGTGCATTTTCTGATCATCCCACACGCTTCATCGGAACCATTCTTGTGGGTGTAAACATTGTGCTGGTTATATATGGGCTTCTTATTGGCAATGAATTGTTACCGATCTGGTTATGGATCGAATCGAAACTCCCTCATTACGCAGCTAATTATGTAAAATACATACAACTTCTCGTAGAAACATGCCTTTCAACTTTGATCATATTGCTGATCGAATTTACAAGCAAGGCATTTTTCAGGGCAAAAAATAACATCATTATAAGTTCTGATTTTATAAGTTATGTAGCACGTTTTTTTTACTGGCTACTGGCATCTTTTGCAAATTTGTTTGTGAGCACGGCAGAATGGATCCTAAAATATATTTTTAATGTGAAGCTGAATAAGAAAAAAGAAGTGTTTAGTAAAATGGATCTTGAACATTTTATCCAGCAAAGCAAAAGCCATGATGAAGAAGATGCATCCGAACTCAACCAGGAGTTGTTTGAAAACGCTTTATCACTTAGCGATGTGAAATTGAGAGAATGCCTGATCCCAAGGAAGGAAATTGAAGGAATGGAAAGTAATACGCCAGTTGAAACAATTAAAACCAAATTCATTGAAACAAAACTGAGCAAGCTTGTTGTGTATGAGACCAATATTGATAACATCATTGGTTATGTTCATCACCTGGACATGTTTAAAAACCCGCAAACACTAAAGGAAATACTGCATCCTATTCCAACTGTACCCGAAAGTATGAGTGCAACCGACCTGATGAGTAAATTCAGCAAGGAAAGAAAAACCATTGCCTGGGTAATTGATGAATTTGGTGGCACTGCTGGAATTGTAACAATGGAAGACTTGCTGGAAGAGATCTTCGGCGAAATTGAAGACGAGTACGATGTAGCAGAAACTTTTGTAGACAAGCAGATCGCACAGAATGAGTACATTTTCAGTGGCAGGCTTGAGCTTGATTTCCTCGCTGAAAAATACAAGCTGTTTTTCAGTGGCAATAACGAAGCAGAAACGTTATCAGGATATATCATTCAAAACAACCAGGCCATTCCCAAACAAAAAGAACGGATCATTATTGGTAATTATGAATTTGATATTTTGAACGTTAGCAATACAAGGATAGAAACGGTAAAAGTAAAAGTGTTGAAATAAAACAAGATGACCATTGCCGTTCACATTGCTGTTCCGGAAATACCAACTGAAATAAGCTCAAACTTTATTTATAATTGCTTTGTTGTCCTGGCTGCAAAACATCCCGGTAATCACTACATTTTTATTTTTGATAAGCCTTACCCTCCTGCTCTTATCACCGAAAAAAATATCACGCCTGTAATGGCAGGCCCCCAGGTAAAGAACAGGCTGCTCCAGTATTATTTTTACAACTTTAAGATCCCGCGGTTATTAATTAAATACAATGTGGATTATTTTGTATCTGCGGAAGTATGCAGCCTTCGTACAAACATTGATCAGTGCCTTATTGTTAAAGACCTTTCTTTTTTAAAGCAAAAGAATCTATTCACAAAAACAGATGCCCGATATTTGAAAAAATACACGAAGTTCTTTGTGAAAAGATCCACAAAGATCGTTGTGCTGAATCCTTCGTTAAAAACAACTTTGGTAAATTCATACGGCATAGAAGGGCACAAGATCAGCACGGTAAATAGCGGTATTGACGATGCAGTAAGAGCATTCACCTATGAAGAGGCAGAACAGGTGAGAAATAAATCCACCGATGGAAAAGGATATTTTTTATTTTTTGTAACCCCATCCTCGGTTGCAAACATCATTACCATGCTGAAGGCTTTTTCTATTTTTAAAAAATGGCAGAAGTCGGATATGCAACTCGTTATGCTATTTTCTTCCAATGAAAGAACTACGATAAAGGATCTTTCCAGTTATAAATATAAAGCAGATGTGAAAACATTGAACTTAACTTCCGTAGAAATGGAAAAGGAGATCAGTGCCTCAGCATATGCTGCCCTTCACTTGCCATCAATGGAAATTACGGAAACAAAAGGCTTAACTGTGTTGGCAACTGAGGTACCATTGATAACGATAAACAATGATTTTTGTAGAAGTATTTATGGAGATGCAGCATTATATACTGCGGCGGAGGAAAAAGAAATAGCTGAAAAAATGATGTTGCTTTATAAGGATGAAAATGGGAGGAAAGAAATTATAAAAAAAGGAAAGGCTTTGGTGCATGGGTACACATGGCAACATGCAGGGGAATCGTTATTGGAGGTAATCTCATAAATAGCTGGATCGGAGGTATATGTCGTGCCTACGGCACTCAAGTGTGTTTTCATTCATTGCGCCGGATTGAAATCCGGCGTTACCAGATTCATCGAGCCTACGGCTCTACCGCACGAATTGAACGACGCATGCTTTATTTGTTTGTACCAGCGGTTGATTGAAGATGCGTGGTTAGGAAATTGGATAGATGTTGAGCGTTATGGAATCTGCTGTATAATATCATAAGTAGTGATCGAAGAGATATGTCGTACCTACAGCACTTAAGTGTGTTTTCATTAATTGCGCCGGATTGGAATTCGGCGTTACAACATTCATCGAGCCTACGGCTCTGCGGGACGAATTGAAGGATCATACTTTATTTAATTGTACCAGAAGTTGTTTGAAGATGTGTGGTTAGGGAATTGGATAGATGTTGAGCGTTATGAAATCTGCTGTATAATATCATAAGTAGCTGATCGAAGAGATATGTCGTGCCTACGGCACTCAAGTCTGTTTTTATTCATTGCGCCGGATTAAAATCCGGCGTTATCAGATTCATCGAGCCTACGGCTCTGCGGGACGAATTGAAGGATCATGCTTTAGTTAATTGGACCAGAGGTTGATTTAAGATGCGTAGCATCGGCGCATTTTTTTACAACCGATTTTATTCCCTTGCAAAAAAGTAGGTTCGGCCCATATAGAAATAAATGAAGGAGGAATTAGAGCATTGCCGCAAGGATGAACGATAGCCGTAAAGCCATAACTTCGCAAAAAAGTATAATAATTATTATGAATAAATCAACCATCACCATAGATGTGCTGCTGGACCCCGATAAAATCCCGGAGCAAATAAACTGGCAGGCATCCGACAGTAGCGCAGAAATGAAACAAAAAGCAAAAGCCATGTGCATTGCATTTTGGGATGCGGCGGATAAATCTGCATTGCGCATCGACCTTTGGACAAAAGATATGATGGTAGACGAAATGGGAGATTTTTATTACCAGATGCTAATGTCAATGGCAGAAACTTTTAAAAGAGCTACCCAGAACGCAGAACTATCCGAAGAAATGAAAACATTTGCAAACGGATTTATTAAGAAGTTTCAGGAAACACAAATCAAGCTATAAGCTTTTAGCTGCTAGCTATAAGCCAGTTCCTGAAAATTTAAATACTGTAATTAAAATCAAGTTGAATTAAAAAATAAGAATTAAAACATTTTTATAATGACTTGAAGCTTGTAGCTTGAAGCTTGAAGCTTTCTTCACATTTAAAAGAAACAACATGCCACTCGAACAACAGATCATGGAGGAAATGAAAACTGCGATGAAAGCAAAAAATGAAGCCGTACTTCGTAGTTTAAGAGCCATTAAAGCAGAAATAATAAAAGCCAAAACGGATCCCGGTGCCGGAGGTGAAATTGATGAGGCTACCGAACAAAAGTTTTTGCAAAAAATGATGAAGCAACGCCGCGACTCACTGGAAATTTTTGAAAAACAAGGACGTGCCGATCTTGCAGAAAAAGAAAAAGAAGAAATGGCCGTGATCGAAAAGTTTCTCCCGAAACAGATGAGCGAAGCTGAGATCAAAGATGCGGTCGAAAAAATTATAACAGAAACAGGTGCAAGCTCTGCTGCCGACATGGGCAAAGTAATGGGTGCTGCTTCCAAACAACTTGCGGGTAAGGCTGACGGAAAAACGATTAGTGCCATTGTGAAGGATCTCCTGAAATAGTGTTGACTTGAGCAACCACATTTTGAATGGCTGTCCCAGTAGTCGACATCAGCACCGGTACACGAATTTTTTGAGCTGGACGATGCCAGGGCAATTGAAAAAAATAGCGCATCCTTTGCAGTAAATATCACAGAAATGTTGATCGACCTCATCTTCGCTGCACTAATAATTTTTGCCTGCATAAAAGGATTAAAGAAAGGTTTCATCGTAGCCCTTTTTTCTATCGTTGCTTTTATTGTGGGGCTGGCTGCTGCATTAAAGTTGTCTGCCGTAGTAGCCACCAAACTTTCTCAGAACGTAGATGTCTCCGGGAAATGGCTGCCCGTGATCTCCTTCCTGATCGTGTTTTTTGTGGTAGTACTATTGGTAAACCTCGGGGGCAGGCTCATCCAAAAAGCTTTTGAAGCAGTGATGCTGGGTTGGCTGAACAGGATTGCGGGTGTATTGCTGTTTATAACATTATATTGCATCATTTATAGCATCTTTTTGTTTTATGCGGTGCAATTACATTTAATCAAAGATGGCAGCATTTCTACATCACAAACCTATCCATATTTAAAGCCAATAGGTCCAAAGATTATCAATTTGATTGGAACTGTAATGCCATTTTTTAAAGATATATTCAGCCAGTTAGAGCATTTTTTCGGGGAGGTTTCCAATAAAATGCAGCATTAATTTGAGCCATTATCTTATTTAATGTAATTTTAACCCGATAGGGCAAATAAACTGACGCTGCAAAATTGACCATCAAATAAAATTTACGGTAAAAAAGAATGAGTTACGAAGTAAAACAAGACGGCAAATTTAGATTTATAGAAGAGGGTGAAGGCGAGGTGCTAATGCTGCTGCATGGTTTATTTGGCACACTGAGTAATTTTGACCGGCTCATAAATCACTTCCGCAAATCATACAAAGTTGTATTTCCCCTCCTCCCATTGCTGGAATTAGATCTCCTTCATACTTCTGTTGGCGGGCTTGAAAAATTTGTCAATAAGTTCATTGAACATAGGAAATATAGCGGTATTCACCTGATGGGAAATTCATTGGGGGGGCATGTAGCCCTTGTTCATATCTTAAAACATCCCGGGCCGATAAAATCACTCATCCTTTCCGGGAGTTCGGGACTGTTTGAAAACGGAATGGGTGATACTTATCCGAAAAGGGGAGATAAAGTTTATATAAAGAATAAAACGGCCCTTACTTTTTATGATCCGGCGCTTGCTACAGACGAACTTGTAAATGAAGTATTCGAGATCACAAACAACAGGATGAAAGTTATAAAGATCATTGCCCTTGCCAAAAGTGCCATTCGCAACAACCTGGGTGAAGAACTTAACCAGGTGAAACAACCAACCTGTTTGATCTGGGGTAACAACGATACCATCACTCCTCCTTTCGTGGCAAAAGAATTTCAAAGGCTTATCCCGAACAGTGAATTACATTTTATTGATAAGTGCGGCCATGCGCCCATGATGGAAGTGCCTGAAGCCTTTAACACAATATTAGAAGGTTTTCTTTCCAAACTGAAATCACCAGCTGCAACTATTTAACATTCAATTTTGTCTCATTATTCAAAATACATTGTGTATTTTGCTGTATCCATTCCGGATATTACCCTTCTCAATAAACAGTGATGCTAACAAACGAACTCATCAATAATAATATTCCCCGGCTGCAACTACAGGATACAGTTAGTAAAGCGCTGCAGTTGATCAACGATTTTAAACTCACCCATTTGCCCGTTGTTTCCGAAGAAAAATATTTGGGCCTTATCAGCGAAGAAGACCTCCTGGATGCCTCTGATGAAAAATTGCCCATCGAAGTGCTGCAACAACATTTCTTACATACTGCAGTGGCCGACAATGTACATTTTTTAAATGCAGTGAATAACAGTATTCAATTTGATACGAATGTAGTACCCGTTGTAAAAACTGAAAATGAATTTGTTGGCGTTATTACCAGTTCTGATCTTTTAAAAGCACTTGGAAACTTTTCCGGGGCCAACGAGATCGGCGGCATTGTTGTTTTGGAAATGGAAAGGGTACATTTTGCCATCTCTGAGATAAGCCGCATCGTTGAAAGCAATGATTGCACGATCCTTCATCTGAATACAACGGTAAATCCCGTTACAGGATTACTTACAGTAACTTTACATATCAATAAAAAAGAAATAGCCACCGTGGTTGCTACCTTTGAGCGTTATGATTACCAGGTTCTTTACCAGTTTGGGATTGAAAATTTTGAAAACGAAATTGATAACAACTATCGCCACCTGATGAATTATCTTGATATTTAATAAAATTGATGGTTGCTTATCTTAAAAAGATATTTCTTTTGAATTACATAGTTGCCTTAATTGCCCGCATATGTTTACAGCAACCAAAGGTATCTTTGAACCAGGCTAGTAGCCAGCAGCCTGCCGATAATAAATTCTGCAACACAGTAATTAAGAATAATTTCCATGCCTGCATTGTTTATTTCCGGTCGCTTGTAAACCGCCTAAAGTGTTTTTTAATGATCGCCCCAACCTTGCTGTTCTTAGAATTTTTATCTCCACCCTGTATGAAGAAAAGATGTGCAGTATGAAATATTTTATCTTCGTATTTTTTCCTTTCCTTGCTTCTTTTTTTTCATACAATTGTTACGCACAGCAAGCAGGTGTTTACCCCGCCTTCAATGATGAAATAACAAAAAAGATTGCTGAAGATTCGAGCAGTAAAATATATGTTTCATCGATTTCCATCACAGGGAATAAAAGAACGAAAGATTATATCATACAACGGGAAATGAAATTTAAAGCTGGTGACTCTATTCCTGCTGCCCGGCTTTTTGATCTTGTTGAACAATCACGGGCTCTCATTCACAATACATCTTTATTTTCTGAAGTTGAACTTACACCTGTATTGATTTCGGCAAGCGAACTGGAAGTAAAAATCAGGGTGCTTGAAAAAATTTATATATACCCAACTCCACAATTCAAACTGGTTGACAGGAATATCAATGAGTGGTTAAAGACCTACCATGCAGACCTGAATCGAGTAGAATACGGGGCAAAGTTTGCGCATTATAATTTCAGCGGGAGAGGTGACAAGTTACGCATCTACCTCTTGAATGGCTATGCCAGGGCAGTCTCATTTAGTTATTCAGCTCCATACAGCAATGGTGCATTAAACGAAGGATTTTCTGTAACGGGATCTTATTTACAAAACAGGCGGTTTAATTATAAAACGGACTCTACAAATAAATTAGTTGAATTTAAAAAAGATGGTTTCGTGAAAAATACACTTGTCCTGGGAGTTTCTTACCAACGGCGGCGAGGATTTTTTAAACGAAATATTTATTCTGTTTTTTACAATTTTATCAATGTAAATGACAGTGTAGTCACAACAGCCTATAATCCCCATTACATCAATTCAACAAGATCATCCGTTGGCTATATCGATCTTCAATACGAGTATCAATACTCCAATACAAACAATGTAAATTATCCTTTAAAAGGAAAAATAATAAAAGCAACCATTTTAAAACGAGGCATCGGGTTCTCAGGTGGCGTAAATATGCTTTCCCTGGATGGGGGGCTTGCCTGGTATTTTCCGCACAAAAAAAATTGGTACAGCAGCGTAGAGCTGAGGGCAAACATAAAATTACCTTTCGAACAACCATTCATCAATCAAAATGAACTGGGTTACCGGGAACTTTATTTAAGAGGCCTGGAATATTATGTAATTGATGGCGTTGCTGCTGCCGTTTCAAAATATACAGTTAAGAAAAAATTGGTCTCATTTTATATTCCTTTGCCATTCGGTATAAAAAAGATCCCAAGGATTCCTTTTACCATTTTTGCAAAAACATATGCCGATATGGGCTTTAGCTACAACAAAAAAGAATTTGATACACAACTTGGCAACCGCTTCCTTTACACGGGCGGATTTGGTATTGATATCATCTCGCTTTATGATACAAAGCTCGGAGTTGAATACAGTTTCAATCAATTAGGCGAAAACGGGTTATTTTTACATGCTAAAGCTCTTTTTTAATTTGAAGCAAAGTTTGATTTTAACGCTTTGCGGTACAATTTTTTAAGCATGCAGTTTTAGTTATATTACAGGATGAAAATAGCAATTTACAGTCGGGGCATTGAGAATAACCAGTTACAGGATATAAATCTTTTATTAGATGAAATCATGGGCCATGGCGCTGAACCTGTTTTCTTCCAGGACTTTTTCAACCAGTTTTACAGTGCCATAAAGATCAAAGGCAAATATTCTACTTTTAGTTCAGCCGATGACCTTGATTCAAGCATTGATTGCATGATCAGTCTTGGCGGCGATGGAACCTTACTCGACACTGTTACATTTGTAAGAGACTCCGGCATCCCGGTGTTAGGTATCAATTACGGAAGGCTTGGCTTTCTGGCAAACATGGGCAAAGAAGAAATTCATTCTGCTATGGATGCAATTGTAAACAGGAAATATGTTCTTGATAAAAGGACGCTATTACATCTTGATGCTAATATTCCTTTGTTCGGGGAAACACCTTACGGGCTCAACGAATTTTCGTTGCATAAGAAAGACAGTTCTCCAATGATAAAAGTACATACCTATCTTAACGGAGAATTTCTAAATACCTATTGGGCAGATGGATTGATCGTGGCCACGCCAACCGGTTCTACGGGTTATTCTTTAAGTTGCAACGGGCCAGTTGTATTTCCCGACAGCGGTAGTTTTGTGATCACTCCTGTTGCACCACATAATTTAAATATACGGCCCATCATTGTTCCCGATAACACGATCGTTTCATTTGAAGTAGAAGGCCGTACTGATGGCTTCCTTTGCACACTCGATAGTAGGCGTGAAATTGTAACCAAAGAAATTCAACTTGCTGTAAAGAAAGAAACATTTGGCATTAATCTTATGCGTTTACATGAAAATAATTTTTTACAAACATTACGAAGTAAATTATCGTGGGGGCTTGATAAGCGCAACTAACTGTTTCAAGTTACAATAGATTTAAAAGTGCATGCAACCAACGCTCTGAAACAGCTGAAACCCCGACACTCTTTTTTATGCCCTTCAAATCAAAAATAAACTATCTCTTCATCCTCTACTGGTTCCTGTTAGCCTACATCGTAGCTGCCCTGGTTTGGTGGTACATTGCACTTTCAAGGCAGAATGATGAGATGACTTTTTTAAGAACCATGTCTTTACAAAAGGATGACCCGGCTTATGAGAGAAAACTTGAAAAGATAGAAGCCGATAAAAAAAGAAAGACAGCGCAATACGTAGGTGAAGGTGCTATATTTTTACTATTGATATCTGCAGGTGCAATTTTTGTTTACCGGGCTGTTAACCGCCAGTTAAAGACAAGCCAGCAACAACAGAACTTCATGATCGCTATCACCCATGAACTCAAAACGCCGATAGCTATCTCAAAGTTAAATTTAGAAACACTTCAAAAAAGGAAATTAGATGATACACAGCAACAAAGGCTTTTACAAAATACATTGCAGGAAGCCAACCGGATGAATGCACTTTGCAACAACATGCTTTTATCATCACAAATTGAGGCCGGCGGTTATAGGATGACAAATGAAGAAACCAACATCGCTGAGCTTATTCAAAATTGTGTGAATGATTTTAAAACAAGGTTCCCACAAAGAAAGATAGAATCAAGCATTGCCGGCGATTCATTTGCAATCGCAGACACGCTTTTGATCCAAATGGCTGTAAATAATTTACTCGACAATGCTTTGAAATATTCATCAAAAGAAAATACAGTATTGGTAAAGCTGCTAAAAGATAAGGGCAGGCTTTCATTGTATGTAATTGATGAAGGCCCGGGCATACCGGAGCAGGAACGGAAAAAAGTATTTGAAAAATTTTACCGCGTAGGCAATGAAGCCACGAAACGTGCAAAAGGCACGGGGCTCGGCTTATATCTTACAAAAAAAATCGTTGAAGCGCAGCATGGAAAAATATATATTGAAAATAACCAGCCCACAGGTTCTGTATTCATCATTCAATTAATGCAAGAAGTTTAACTTTATAGCATGGCGCAAAAGCAATATTCAATATTACTGGTTGAAGATGAAGAAAACCTGCAGGAGGCTCTAAAACTAAATTTAGAACTGGAAGGTTATGAAGTCACCAGCAGTTATGATGGGGCCGATGCATTATTGATGATAAAGAAAGAGCATTTCGACCTCATCATACTTGACGTCATGTTGCCCGAAGTAGATGGCATCACCGTTTGCGAAACCATCAGGTTGAGCAATCTTACCATTCCCATTTTAATATTAAGCGCCAGGAACAGCAGTGCCGACCGGGTACTGGGATTAAAAAAAGGTGCCGACGATTATCTTACCAAACCATTCAACCTGGAAGAACTTTTATTGAGGGTTAATAACCTTATTAAAAAAAGTGAGCAGCTTTCTCTTAAACAACCATTGCCCGAAGTTTATGAATTTGGAAAAAATAAAATAGATTTTAAGGCGCTTGAATGCTATAACAGGTCGGGCGCAAAGATTACTCTTACAAAAAAAGAAGCGATGCTGTTGAAACTACTAATCGAAAATAAAAATGAAGTGGTAACAAGAGAAAAGATCTTACAAACCGTTTGGGGTTATAATGTGTATCCTACAACAAGGACCATTGATAACTTCATTCTTAATTTCAGAAAATATTTTGAGGCAGATAGCCGCAACCCGCTTTATTTTCATTCAGCAAGGGGTGTTGGATATAAATTTACAGATGCCTGATTGTAGCCGTGTTTATCATTTGCACCAGTTCATGCGCTTCACTGTACAATCCATTCATTTTTTCATTTCTCTCAAATGGCGTATATAATTGCCACTCTATCTTTTGCATGAGATTAAACAATTTCAGGGAAATATCATTGTTGAGACCTTCCCTATCCATCAATGATCCGATCGTATTAGAGTTGATCGCATTTGTTTCCAAAGAAAATTTACTTGCCAGGTAAATCTTAAGTTCTGTACTCAATAAGCTATAAAACCCATAGCAATCATCCTGGTTCATACAGTTTTCTGTTTTCGAAAATACATTCTGCTGGTTGCTGGCAGAAACTTCGACCATCTTATTCATTGCCAAATCTTCATTTACCAGCAGAACCGGATTTGCTTTAACTGATCGTTTATCACTGATCACCCACATGAAAAGGGCTGAGAACATAACAACCGCAATAAATACAATGATCCACCAACGGTGATTAAATATATTGTTCAAAAAGGAAGGCTTGTTATTTACAATGTTAAACTGGGAGAGGTTTGCTGGCTTGCCATCCCCTTTACTTACCTGGAATATTATTGGATCGGTATAAACTGTTTTATAATCTTCAGACGACGGGTCGAAAAAACTAAAACTGATAGCAGGCAAGGTATAGTTACCACTGTCGTTTGCAGCAAAAGAATATTCAAATCGTTTTGAGCCGCTAAGCGGTACCGTTGCTCTTGTGATCTTCTCAGAAAATTTTGGTTCAAACGCTTCTATTCCCTTTGGCCATTGGATATCGGGGGCAGTTAATAAAAGCATGTTGCCGCTACCGACGATAGTCACTGATAATTTACCGGTTTCGTCAGTAGAAAATATTGGCTTTTGCAAGGATGCCATAATTTGAAAACTACCCACCGATCCTTTGAATGATGCCGGTTTATTTTTTTCGGGCAATGGTTTCACTTCAATATCTACATCTTCGCTTTTTAATGTGACTTTATGTTCAAGCTGATCGCCAGGCCTCAGCCGGGAATTAATAAAAGCATCATATACAACAGCAGGGTCCTTGAATTGTTTGGTATATTCTTCCTTCACAAAACTCACTGTTGTTTCCAACTGCGCAGACTCAAGATTAATAACCCCTGGCTGAAGCGGGTACAACTGTGCCATCCTCAATGTGCTTACATTATATTCTCTGCCGTTGAGGCTGCCACGACTTTCCACTATATTCTCAGATGAGATCATATCTGCAACAGAAAAACCATTAAAGGACGCATTGTGGCTGTCTTCCTTCTTATTTTTCAATCTTGCGTATAGCTTGTACTTTGCAATAATCGGTTCGCCGACATAACAATTCTTTTTATCTACTTCCACCCGCAGAAGCATGTTCTTATTTATTTTATCAGCCAAACTGTCGCCCTTCCTGAAAATATAATCATTGATATCGGGACGGGGCGCCTCCTGTATAGTAGGATCGTTTACCACAATTGAAGCAGCGTCGCTTTTATACTTCCTGCGGTTAATTGTTGCAAATAACGGATCAATAATAAAGCTGCCGGCTTTTTTAGGTTTTAAATGATATTCAAGTAAGGCATAGCGAATTAATTTACCATCAAGTTTTTTTGCAGTATCAAGCCGCGTTGGCCCGCTAAGTATAATAAAATTCCGTAGATCAGGTTTCGATAGGTTGGACACTACATCAGCATTGGCGAATACAACCTGGTAGGTAAAACTATCTTCCTTGTTGATCATTGAAGGAGAAGTTACTGTATAAAAGCTAACCTGGGCGTTTGCATGCTTATACGAAAAAAAACAAGCAAGGATCAGCAATATTTTTCTTAAAGATAAATTCATACATCATCAACAAACACAAAAATAATTTATCTGGATTGGGTATTCTTGTTAGAATGAACAACGGCTTATAAGAAACTGTTAATTATAATTCACCCAATTGCGGTGTGATAATTATTTCTTCCACTACTGCCTGTGCTGATAACAAAGTTGCAGCATAAACCATTTCTGCAATGTCTTTACCTTCCATGATACGGTTGTTGCTGTTATCAAAGTTGCTCCAGGAATCGGTAAGTACCGCACCAGGATACACACCTGTAACTTTGATGCCTAGTGGTTTCAGTTCGTGACGAAGATTTTTTGTAAGCCCATGCATGGCAAATTTGCTAATGCTGTATCCACCACCAGCATTGTATGCAGCCAGGGAAGCTATGGAGCAGATATTAAAAATATGCCCCTGCCCTTTTTCGATCATCGCTGGTAATAATTTCCTGGTAAGGTGATAGGCGCTGTACAAATTTGTATTCATCATCATTTCAAGGTAACCTTCAGTTTCATCCATTGCGTTGCCGGGAAGGTACATACCGGCATTGTTAACTAAAATACCAGGTGAACCTTTTTGTGAACACCAGTTTGCAAAAGAAATAATTTCTTCTTTGATCGATAGATCAGCAGGGAAAAAATCCACCTTGATTGCTGGATTCAAATTGCCTATTTCATGTGCTGTAGCTTTTAAGTCTTCTGTATTTCTTGCGCATAATAAAAGATCATGGCCTGCAGCTGCAAACTTAATTGCGATCGCCTTTCCAATTCCTTTACTGCCCCCGGTTATAATAACATTCATGTATAAGTTTTTAAAAAATTATAATTCCTAACTTTGCGCCAGGGTTGTAAAGTTAACCATCCCCATTATTAAAATTCAATCGTTTCATGCCGGCATATAAACATCTTTTTTTTGACCTTGATCATACACTTTGGGATTTTGATACAAATGCAAAAAGCACCTTATCAGAATTATTCACAGAATTTGAACTTCATTTAAAAGTAACACCTGTTTTCGAGGATTTCTATAGGAAATATTTGTACCACAATGAAAAATTATGGGAACGGTATCAAAAAGGATTTATCAGCGCTGAAGAATTGAAGTGGCGTCGCATGTGGCGCACTTTACTTGAATTTAAAATCGGGGATGAAATACTTTCGAAACAACTGAGCCAAAGGTTCCTGGAAATATTACCGACAAAAAAAGAAGTGTTTCCCTATACAATTGAAATACTCACCTACCTTACCGGGAAAAAATACCAGCTTCATTTAATAACCAATGGATTTGAAAAAACGCAATGGAGCAAATTACGCAATAGTGGCATGGCTCCGTTCTTCACGCATGTGATCACTTCAGAAGGAAGCAACAGCCTGAAACCTAAAAAAGAAATTTTTGATTTTGCCATGTCAAAAGCAAATGCTTCGTTACACGAAAGCATTATGATAGGCGATAACCTGGATGCAGATATACAGGGAGCAATCAATGCGGGAATGGATTGTATTTTTGTAAATCACATTAACGTGAGTGATAATTTAACCAGGCCTACATATACTGTTACGCATTTGGAACAATTGGAGAAAATCTTTTAAAACAGGCAGTTGCATAGCTGAAACAGTTCGGCTTTTTGTATTCCCCTTCTTCGATTCCAGGCATCAAAAAAGCCTCCTGTTGGAGGCTTCAATAATTTGTTGAACATTCAATTACATCGTTGCGGTTTTCTCTTTGTCTTTGCTGCAACTGTGTCCTTTACTGCAACATTTAGAAGATTTCTTTTTCTTCTTGTTTTTTCCCGTGTCGGCAAATGAAATTCCGGTGATAAGAAAAGCTGCCGTTGCTAATAAAAAAATCTTTTTCATATTTGCTCGTTTTAATTATTAAGTAAGTAAATATAATGGTTAAGCGCTACTTGGAACTCATCAAAGTTGTTAAATTTCGTTAACTGTACATAGAATATTGTACGTTGAATATTGAATATTTCCTCACAAGCATGATTAGATAATTATACTGTCGCAATCACTGTAACTCCCCCCTGCACAACTTCATTCAAAGACACATTTATTTTGGTTCCTACAGGTAAAATCAAATCAACCCTGCTGCCGAATTTGATGAATCCCATTTCATCTGTCTGACTAACTTTTTGTCCTACTTCCAGGTAATTGATGATTCTTTTTGCAACCGCACCAGCAATCTGTTTTACCAACACTTCTGTCTTATTGTTTTTTATTATAACAGAATGCCTTTCGTTTTCTGTTGATGATTTGGGGTGCCATGCAACCAAATATTTTCCCTTATGATATTGATTGTATATCACGTCGCCACTGATGGGATTCCTGTTCACGTGCACGTTGAGCGGACTCATGAAAATAGAAACCTGTAATCTTTTATCCTTAAAATACTCAATGTCTGTGATTTCTTCTATTACCACTACTTTACCATCTGCAGGTGCAACAACGCTGTTTGCATTGATGGTCAACTTGCGTGAAGGTATCCTGAAAAAAGAAACAATGAATAATACGAATATCAGCGAGATGATCAATATTGTCACACACAACCATAAAAGTGTTGAACCCAGGAACCAGTACAGTAAAATATTTAGTGCCCCAATAATGAGTGTAACAATTGCGATTGATTGATACCCTTCCCTATGTATAGTCATCTATGAAAATTGAACCTGCCCGACGCCAGGCAGGCAGCAAATGTACTTGTAGAATTGGAATTTAATGTTATTAGTAAGGGAATTTTATAATTGGAGCAAGTTTGTCCTTCCGACCTTATATAGCCCCTTGCATTGCGGGACCTGTACTGCAGCATTATTAATGCAAAAACATTTTACGATTACCCGAATCTACTTAAAGAAAAAATTTAATGAAAATCCATACAAAAGCTGTTGCAACAAGCAAAGAATCAAAGCGGTCCAAAAAGCCACCATGGCCGGGCATGATCTTGCCACTGTCCTTAATATTTGCCATTCGTTTTAATTTACTTTCCAACAGGTCTCCGGCAGTACCAAACACCGCACAGATTGCAGCTATCGATGCCCAATCTTTCCACTTTAATGTCTGGTTGCCCGAGATCAGCGGGCCTAACAACGCCATACTAACAACACAAAGTATGACACCTCCTAATGTGCCCTCCCATGTTTTTTTCGGAGATATCTTTGAAAAGGGTGTCTTTCCGATCATTGACCCGACGAGGTATGCCATGGTATCGTTTATCCAAAGCGAAAAAATAATGGCGCAAGGCAACAATGAGGAGTAGCCTGCATGATCAACCTGGTGTAGATAATGGTTACCATTCACTCCTAAATCGATCAATAGTAGTAGTGGAACTATTATGTATATAACAGCAACAGGTAAATAAAAAAGATGCCTCTTAGGATTTATCAATTTCACAATCTTGCTGAATTCATATAAACAACCAAACATAACGATGACGAATAGTGCCAGGAATGTATATTGATTGATGAAAAGCCCGGCAAACATAACCAGCACAAAAATGAGTGCAGTCAATGCTCTTGTTCTGAGTGTTTCTTTATTGATTGCCAAGCTCGTTGGTTTCTTTTTTTGCAAATGGATTTGAAGAGGTTGCTGCCAGGAGCAATTGCTCTTTTGCGTTGATCTTAAATATGTTTTTAACCGAATACCTGTCAAGAAACCTGAAAAGGAAAACAATAATACCAAGTGCAATGATGCCGTACCACCAATCAATTTTAGGATCTACCTTACTCAAATCTAATGGCTCTTTTGAATTGCTCATCGAAAACAATTGCGCAAGTACAATGGCATTATTTAAAAAGTGAGCAATAATATTTGTCCAGATGTTTTTGGTTTTATAATACATAAGCCCCAATACAAATCCCAATGCAGCCCTCGTTAAAAAAAGATAGATGGAGGCATGGATCAAACTAAAAACCAATGAGGTGATGATGATAGCGATGATTGGCCGCTTCCACCATTTTACAAAAAGATTTTGCATGGTGCCCCTGAAAAAAACTTCTTCAAACAAAGCAGGTAAAAATGCCATGACGATAAGCGCCATTAAGAACTCGGGCCAACTTTTAAGATTACTCATGATCAATGCCTGTTCATTATATAGATTTTCTAAGTTTTTTGCAGAAGCATCCAAAGAAGGAAAATGGGCAATGATGGCCTTACTCAGATCTTGCAGTGGTGAAGACATTATATTAGCAGTAAAAATAATGAGGAAGCCGAGTAGGATTTGGTAAACATTTATATAGCGATTAAATCCAAGCCAGAATTTATTTCTTCCATTCGAAATCCAGGAACAAATAACTGCAGGAGTGAACAACATGAAAAAAGTTCCTGAAACCTGCAATAGCCTTGTATAAAATACATTCTTTGGGTCTTTCATTGCGGCTAAGCTGGCAGCGGGCAGATCCATCAAAGAAGTTCCTGGCGCTACCATTTTGTAACTAATGATAAGTTGGGCAATGCCAGCAAGAATAAACCCGAATCCAAAAAAAACCAACAAAAACCCCAGCTGGGCAGCTCCTGTATAACCTTTTACGCTCTTATATTCCATATGCTAAGCAGATTTTCGTAAATTTGCAGCCGCAATATACAAATAATGATATGCCCAAAATAGGCAACATACAATTACCTGATTTCCCCTTGTTACTGGCACCTATGGAAGATGTGAGTGATCCGCCGTTCCGTGCTGTTTGCAAGGACAATGGTGCCGACCTGATGTTCAGTGAATTCATCAGCAGCGAAGGATTGATCAGGGATGCAGTAAAAAGCCGTCAAAAACTCGATTTCAGTGAAGAGGAAAGGCCATTTGGAATCCAGATATTTGGAGGTGATGAAGATGCCATGGAAATGAGTGCCCGTATTTGCGAAACAGTTAATCCTGATTTGGTTGATATCAACTTTGGATGCCCTGTAAAAAAAGTAGTGAGCAAGGGTGCAGGTGCAGGAGTTCTGAAAGATATTGACCTGATGGTGAGGCTTACTGAATGTGTTGTAAAGGGAACCAGTCTGCCGGTAACAGTTAAAACAAGATTGGGTTGGGATGACAATACAAAAAATATTGAGGAAGTAGCTGAGCGCATGCAGGATTGTGGCGTACAGGCCTTGAGTATACACGGGCGCACCCGTTGTCAATTGTACAAAGGGGAAGCTGACTGGACATTGATCGGAAAAGTGAAAAACAATCCCCGTATTCACATTCCCGTTTTTGGAAATGGTGATATTGACAGCGCACAAAAAGCACTTGAATATAAAAATCGTTATGGAGTAGATGGCATTATGATTGGCCGTGCAGCCATTGGTTATCCATGGATCTTCAGGGAAATAAAACATTTTGTAAAAACAGGAACCGTTCTTCCCTCCCCGACCTTGCAGGAAAGAATCGAAGTATGCCGCAAACATTTATTTAAATCCATCGAATGGAAAGGGCCTGTTGTAGGAATAAATGAAATGCGCAGGCATTATACCAATTATCTGAAAGGCCTGCCGGGCATTAAAGAGTTTCGTTATAAACTTGTCACGCTTACCTCACCCGAAGAGATAAACGAGGTGCTTCAGCAAATACTCGAACGTTACACTGGTTATGAATTTGCACGTACCCCGATAGAGATTATCAATTATCATGAGAAGTGCCCGTTGTAGCCAAACTCCCAGTCAAAACGGTTGTTCCAAAATATCCGATCCTGCAACGGCTTAAATGCGTAGCTGGATGCACAGTGATGAAATTACAGAGCCGTAGGCCGACACATTTGCTAACGCCGGATTTCAATCCGGCGCAAAGAAGAAAAAACGAATCAAAGTGCCGTAGGCACGATATATTCCAAAATTTTAATCCATCGGAAAAAATACACCCAGTGATCAAATGCAGAGGCCTGGCCTCGACACACATTGTGACGCCAGATTTTAACCCGGAGAAAAAAATAGATTCGCAATCATAAAAAAACAGAGCCGTAGGCTCGATACATTTTGTAACGCCGGATTTCAATCCGGCGAAAGAAGAAAAACAGAACCAAAGTGCCGTAGGCACGATATATTCCCAAATTTTAATCCAGCGGAAAAAATACACCCAGAGATGAAAATGCAGAGCCGTAGGCTCGACACATTTTGTAACGCCGGATTTCAATCCGGCAGAAAGAAGAAAAATCGAAGCAAAGTGCCATAGGCACGATATATTCCAAAAAATTAATCCGCAATCGCTCTCACCACAACAGTATCCAATGGCGCTACCGAAGGCGCAAAGTAAGTTAACAGCTTTCCATTTTCATCCAAAAGATATTTCGAAAAATTCCATTCAGGTTGTTTATTGTTCCAGCCATTTTGAGTTGAATCTGTTAACCATTTATATACTTTGTTCTGTTCTGTTGATTTTTTAATATTGCTTTTTTTCATCAGCGGAAAAGTCACCCCATAATTTATTTTGCAAAATTTTTCTATCGTGCTGTCGTCCTCTTTTTCCTGTTCACTGAATTCATTGGATGGAAAACCAATTATGACTAATTTATTTTCAAACTTTTGTTGCAGTTTTTGAAGATCCTCATATTGCCCTGTATAGCCACAGTCGGAAGCTGTATTGACCAGGAGTATTTTCTTCCCCTTTAACTGATCAAAGTTAAATGGCTGTCCATTTATCAATTCTGCACTTAATGAATAAAAAGAAACCGCGGGTACTGCATTTTGATTTGAAGATTGCACTATCACTTTCGCATTTTTTTTAGAGAACCACATAAGCTGGGGATAAACAGCTTTTAGTATCATTTGTTTTAAGGTCATTTGTTTTGAATTCCTGTTTACAATAGCAACATAAATACAGAAGAAGACAAGCAAAAGTATAGAGAGATAAAAAAAGTATTTCATTGATCAGAGGTTTCTTGGTGAATTTCTTTTCGATTAAAAGTTGGGCAAAGATAATTTTATTGAGAAGAATACGGCTAACCCCTTTGGCAGCATTTTATTTATCGCTGAAGCTAACAGTAAAAAATCGACAATCATTGGAACTAATTACTTTATCACCCACTTGAACAAGTTCAGTTTCCCTTTATAAGGCGGGTATTTTATAGAAGGATCAAACCATGTTGGAGTTTTCATAATTGCTTTCCTGTGACTGAATGTTTGGAAGCTGAATTTACCATGGTAATGCCCCGTGCCGCTAAATCCACGTCCGCCAAATGGAAGATGATGATTGGTTAAATGCCAGCTTGCATTATTTACACAACCACCACCGAATGCTACGGCATTAAGCCATTGCTTTTCTTTTTTATTGTCGGAAGTGAAAATATAAAATGCCAGCGGATTTTTATTCCTTGCGATAATTTTCAAAGCTTCATCCATTGTTGAAAAAGTGATTATAGGAAGCAGGGGGCCAAAAATCTCATCTGTCATTATTTTACTGTCGATACTCACCTGGTCGATCAATGATGGTTCGATGTATAATTTTGACCTGTCAATGCGGCCGCCAATGATTGTTCTGCCGTCATCAAAATATTTTACGATGCGATCAAATTGACGTTCATTGATAATTTTTCCATAGTTGTCACTTGCATTTGCATCTTCACCAAAAAATCGCTTCATTGCTTTTTTGATCTCATTTATAAACTCATCCTTCTTTGATTGGTGAATTAAAAGATAATCGGGTGCCACGCACATTTGCCCGGCATTGCTGAACTTAGTGATAGCAATACGCTTTGCAGCAACTTTTATATTTGCATCTGCTTCAACGATACAGGGGCTTTTACCGCCCAGTTCCAATGTTACAGGCACCAGGTTGGCTGCAGCCATTTGATAAATGAGTTTTCCTACAGGAGTGCTGCCTGTATAAAAAATGTGATCGAAAACAAAGTTGTTCATCATGTCCGGAACCACAACGGCACCGTCTCCTTCGATGAATAAAATATAATTGGGATCAAAATTTTCTTCAATGAGCAGTTTCATGATCCTTGATGTTGCGGGCGCAAATTCTGATGATTTCAAAACAACGCAATTTCCTGCTGCAATCGCACCAACCAGCGGGGTAAACAATAATTGGAATGGATAATTCCATGGAGCGATAATAAGTACCACGCCCAGTGGTTCGGAGATGATAAAACTTTTTGAAGGAAGATTAAGCAGGTTGGTGCTCACTTTTTCAGGTTGCATCCAATCATCCAGGTGCTTCAACGCATTATTGATCCCGGCAAATACAAACCCATTCTCTGTTACCCAACATTCTTCGGGGCTTTTTTTGAGGTCTTCAAAAAGGGCGGCATAGATCGCATGCTCATGCTTAATGAGGGAATCCTTCAGTTTTTGTAATTGTTGCTTCCTGAATTCAAAAGACTTTGTTACTCCGCTGTTATAATAATCACGAACAGCAGTTAATTTATTAACCGATGACATTACCTTAAATTTGTTTTAAAGTTAGTAAACGTTTATGAGTGACGAACGATATATGCACCTGGCGCTTCGTGAAGCCCAAAACGCTTTTGATAAAGAGGAAGTTCCGGTTGGTGCTATCATCATGCTCAATGAGCAGGTAATCGCAAAAGCATATAACCAGGTGGAATTATTAAATGACAGTACTGCACATGCGGAGATACTTGCACTTACATCCGCCTATAATTTTTTAGGAAGCAAATATTTACCCGAAGCAACCTTGTATGTAACGATCGAACCATGCCTGATGTGTTCTGGTGCATTATATTGGAGCAAGATCGGCCGGGTGGTTTTTGGCGCATACGATGAGAAGAACGGCTATAGAAAATGTACCGGGCAGAATAATCCATTTCATCCAAAAACAACGATAACAGGTGGCGTGTTGGAAGACGATTGCAGTAAGTTGATGAAGGATTTTTTCAGATCAAAACGGTAAGTTGATTTGAAAATTTGATGACCTGATGATTTGATAATGACGTATCCTTAATACAATTCCTTAAAACTTGAATATGAAAACTATCAAACTGCTGTTAACCATTGCTGCGATTTTTATTTACTTCGTAACCTATAGTCAAATTTCATTTGACCTAAGTGCCGGTGTTAATATTGGCAATCTTTATTCAAAAATAGATGGTAGTAAACAGAAAGGGCTAAAGGCAGCTGTAGGTTATACCATTCCTGTACATATAAATATCCCAATAGCAAAATCGTTTGTGCTTCAAACAGGTTTGGAGTATGAATCTGTTCGCCATAAGTTTCATTCGTCATTTACTTTTCCCAATAGTGTGCCTTCGGTTATTAATTCAAGTACAAATTCAAATCTTGATTATATCAATATTCCTTTAAAATTATATTATAAATTAAATCCCCTGTTCCAGGTCGGCATTGGTCCTTTTATTGGTCTTGGGATAAGTGGAAAGGATAAAATTACTCAACATATTAATGGAATTGGAATTTATGAAAGCATTGATGAGGTTCGTAATTACAGTAACAAAATAAAATTTGGATCAAAAGATTCTGAAATAAAAAGATTTAACCCTGGGCTGGGTATTAATCTGGCATATACATTCTATAAAAAAATTATAATCGGGCTTTATTCAAATTTTGGGTTAAGCAGTATCAATAATTACGACAACGTTAAAGCAAGAACATTTACCGGTGGGTTGACAATGGGTTATCGCTTTGCAAAGAAAGCTTCTAAGTAATTTTATTTATAGTAATGCAGTTATGTAAATAAAGGTTCTTTTACGTAAAAAATGTCATACGTTTTCTAATTCGTGAAATTCGTGCCTAAAATTCCCGTTTCAAACCAACTTCCGAAATAAGAAACATCCTTTTAAAATAATTATTTAATACTCTTTAGGCTTTAATTTTGCCTATAAATTCTTGAAATCATTTTTTTAAACGTATAAATTTATAAGTTATGGCTTTTACATTAGCACCGCTTCCTTACGCTTACGAAGCATTGGAACCACATATTGACAAACAAACCATGCAGATACATCATGATAAGCATCACCAGGCTTATGTTGACAATTTGAATAAAGCAATTGCTGGTACAGACAATGAAAACAAATCGCTGGAAGAACTGGTAAAACATGCAGGAACGATTAGCCCGGCTGTTCGCAATAACGGTGGCGGACATTGGAACCATGGTTTTTTTTGGGATACCCTTGCAGGAAATTCAGGTGGAAATCCTTCAGGAAAATTAGGAGAAGCAATCAATACAGCTTTCGGCTCTTTCGATGCGTTGAAAGAAAAATTCAACAATGCAGGTATGACACGTTTTGGAAGCGGCTGGGCATGGCTCATTGTAAAAGATGGCAAACTCGAGGTGAGTTCAACACCTAACCAGGACAACCCCTTGATGGATGTTGCAGAGGTTAAAGGAACGCCCATACTTGGTGCAGATGTTTGGGAACATGCTTATTATTTAAAGTACCAGAATAAACGTGCGGATTATTTAGCTGCATTTTGGAGCGTGGTGAATTGGAGTAAAGTTGCTGAGAGATTTGAGGAAGCCTCTAAATAAAATAAGAAATAAAGAATAATTAAATAAGGAATAAGAAACAGGCATTGTAAACCCTACTTTCTTATTCCTTATTTTTTATTTCTTATTTTATATTTGTTCAAGGCACCGGATCGTGCCCATGCCCGCCCCAAGGATGACATTTACTTATTCTTCTTAATGAAAGCCAGAAGCCTTTTATCGGGCCATATTTCTTAAACGCTTCTAATGCATAATTTGAACAGGTTGGGGTGAAGCGACACTTGGGCCCAAGCAGTGGAGAGAGTATCCATTGATACAATTTTATGATCGCAATAAAAGGAAAGCTAAGCAGGCTTTTTAGTGTTTTCATCACTGAATTTTATGAGCCTCTTTAAAATAATTCCTATTTTTTCAAACACGATCCCATATTCGGGAAGTTCCTTTCCAACATACAAAATAAAAACAGAAAGCTTGTTTTGTTTTTCTGAAAGATGATCCTGCAATATTTTTTTTTGCAAACGGTAAGCTTCACGCATCAGCCTTTTTATCCTGTTCCTGTCTGTTGCTTTTTTAAAAGATTTGCTACTTACCCCAACGGCTGCCTGCAAAACGGCTTCATTGTTCTCTGGCAGCCAGATCACTTTAAATGGGAAATTGGAAAAACTATTACCCCTGCTAAACAAAAGTTCAATTGTTTTGCGGCTCTTCAGTTTATCTTCTTTTCTTAAAAAATATCGTGTGGTTGTAGTCAAGTCTTGCTATTAAAAAAGCCCCTGCACATGCAGAGGCTAATATACATTTTCCATCATTGTTTTTTAACCAATGAGGCAGATTAGTCTATTTTTTTGAACCATGCTCGTCAGAAACTGTAAGTTTATGACGTCGCTTTGCTCTGCGGCTTGCTAATACCTTACGGCCATTAGCATCCTGCATACGTGCACGAAACCCGTGAACAGATTTTCTACGGCGTGTATGGGGTTGATAGGTTCTTTTTTTACCTGGCATTGTTTAGTATTTTTTCCTTTTACAAATATTGTTAAGATCGCTTCTATCAGCCGGGCACCATCCCCGCTGCTTGTGAAAGGACGGCAAAGGTAGGGGATTCAGTGTAAACTATTACCACTAATTCATTGATTTTTTTGGTGGAATCATAAACCAATCCGCATCGGGCTTAAGTCACCCAATTGTCACCAGTATCATAACTTTTATAGAACAAGCTTTTGAGAATGAACTTCCTGCCCGAAAAAAATACTCGCTTGTTTATTGAAATCGGCTACTTCGCCGGTTGTATAAAACTCTCTTTTGGCATTTTTGCTGCATTTACCGGCAATTTCGGGGTGTCTTTCGAGGTAATCAACCAGGCTTTCAGCAACAATTTTCCCTTGGGATATGACAGCAACAGCTTTGGGCACGAACTGCATTATTTTATCCATCAATAACGGGTAATGCGTACACGCAAGTAATATCGCATCAATATCAGGATCCTTTTGCAATAACTGGTCGATGTGTTTTTTTACAAAATAATCTGCCCCCGGTGACTGGTGTTCATTATTTTCAACCAGCGGAACCCAGATTGGGCAAGCCTCCTGGCTAGCTCTGATTGCAGGATAAAACTTTTCTATCTCAATTAAATATGAATTTGATTGTACGGTGCCGGTAGTACCCATAATACCTACATGGCCGGTCTTGCTGTAATTACCAATTATTTCTGAAGTGGGTCTTATTACCCCAAGCACTCTCTTCGAAGGATCAAGCAGGGGCAGGTCATTTTGTTGTATGGTTCTTAATGCTTTGGCAGAAGCTGTATTGCACGCAAGAATTACCAGCGGGCATCCTTGTTCAAAGAACCATTTAACGCATGCTAACGTGTATTGATAAACGGTGTCGAAGCTGCGTGTGCCATAGGGTGCACGGGCATTGTCGCCAAGGTATAAATAGTCATTGGCGGGCATTTGCTGAACGAACTCTTTCAATATCGTTAAGCCCCCGTAACCACTATCAAAAACGCCTATTGGATGATATTTCATTCGTCAAAAATAACAAAGCCATCCGTTTTATCTGCGGATGGCTTGAAATAGATGTATTAATAATTAATTTATCCTTTTTTAGGAGTAGTCGGTGCAGCAGGTTTCTGGGCCGGTGTTACAGGCACATCTTTAATGTTTAATTTCTTCCTTACCAAACCGATAATATTATCTGATGGCGGGTAAACCAAAAGTGAATTGATTTCGAAAACATAACCATATCCATTTTCTTTTGCAACAGTCTGGATCGCTTCAAGTGCCTTTTGACGGATTGGAACGCCTTTTTTGTTTGCTTCCTGTTGGTACATATCCTGCGCCTGCTGGTTCCAGGTTTGAAGACGCTGATAAAGGTCAGCGAGCTCTTTTCTCTTGATATCCTTCATGCTCGGAGTGAATTTGGCTGAATCAGTATTGAAAGCAGTGATCTTATCATCAAATTCTTTTCTCATATCTTCTCCTTGTTGTACAAGAGAAGCTTCATATTCTTTCAGTTCTGAATCAGCTTTTTGTGCTTCAGGCATTGAACTCATCAACTCTTCCGTATTGATATATCCCATTTTAGATTGCGCAGATGCACTAAAAATGCCGAATCCCATTACAACTGCTAAAATTAATTTTTTCATCTCTTTTTATCTGTTTACTGTTTAAATTTTATATTGATATAAGTAGTTTTTTTATAAAGATCTGCTGCGTTGGATCCCGTCATTGTCAATTATTTAACACCCATATTTCTCAGCACTGCTTCGCTTTGGTCCAGTTTTGGGTCGGCAAAGATAACGGTAATTCCTTCACTTTTATCCAATATAAAATCATATTGTTTCTCCACTGCAAGTTTTTGAACGGCATTATAAACCTTGTCCTGGATAGGCTTAATGAGTTCCTGTCTTTTCTTAAATAAATCTCCTTCAAAGCCATAACGCTTTTTCTGGAGGTCACGGAGTTCTTTTTCTTTGTTATATATCTCGTCTTCTCTTTTCTTTTTCAAAGCATCCGGCAGCATCACTTGTTCAGCGTCGTAATCTTTAACCATTTTATCCATTGCCGCCTGTTTCTGGTCAATTTCCTGCTGCCACAATTCACTGAACTGGTCAAGTTTTTTTTGCGCCTCTTTATAATCCGGGATCTTATCTAAAATATATTTAGAATCAATAACGGCATATCGCTGGGCATTCACTCCTAAAGAAATGAAAAGCGATAAAAGAGCAACTGATAATAACTTTTTCATTTTTATTTTTTTAAAAATAACTGATGATGCAAAATACAAAATAACATACTATTCGGCTTCCTGTCCCAGCATGAATGTAAACTTAGCAGCTCCTTTTAAACCACTGGATTGATTGTACCTGTCGAAGCCAATTCCATAATCAAATCCTAACAAGCCAAACATAGGAAGGAAGAACCGTGCGCCCACACCTGCTGAGCGGCGCAACTTGAAAGGATTATAAGTTTTAAAATCATACCAACCATTTGCAGCTTCAAAAAACACAAGTCCATAAATTGTACTGGTTGGGCTTGTGCTAAAAGGATAGCGCAGTTCTAAAGTATATTTATTGAAGATGGTAAAATATTCAGTTGGAGTAATGTTATCAGGATTGATCTTCGGATTTGAGTTACTGTAAACAGGATAGCCCCTGTGAGAGATAATATCGTATCCCAATAATGCCGTGGTATTGCTCAAACCTGCATCCCCTACTTGGAAGCGCTCAAATGGTGACACCTGGAGCTTGCTGTTATATTTGCCAATATAGCCTAGCTTGGCAGCCACTTTTAAAATAAACTGTTTGTTTTTGTCTTCTCCCCTTGCTCTGCCAATCGGCGTGTACCATTCACCGTTAAAGCGCCATTTGTGGAACTCCGGCAATTTATACTGATTGGCTGCACCATCTGTAATACCAAGCGAAGAGTATGGAAGGGTGAACTGGCCACTGAACATAAAGTTCGAGCCGCTCGTGGGAAAGATCGGGTTTGGACCGGCAGAATTACGCAACAAAGTTAGCTTTAAACTTATATTGGTAGAGTTACCATTATCCAGTCCTTTAAAGATGTTTGGATAATTCTTGAGCTTGTATTGTTGAACATTAAAGGAATATATAAGGTTGAAATAATCGTCGGGCCATTTTAATTGTTTACCCAAAGCGATACCGAATCCAACTGTTTTTACATAAGAAGTATCTCCGCAGGTTTTACAATAACTGCCATAGGTATCATACGCATTTGCATACTTGGTATTGAAATAGCTGATTGAAAACGAATTTCTTTTCTTGCCACCCAGCCATGGTTCGGTGAACGAAAAATTGTATGACCTGTATGCCCTACCGTTAGATTGAACCCTCAAGCTCAGTTTTTGACCGCCACCTGATGGTAATGGGTCCCACGATGATTTGTCGCCGATATTATTTAAGGAGAAGTTATTGAATGTAACACCAAGCGTACCCGTTAAACCAATGCCACCGCCGAAACCTGCTGATAATTCAAGCTGGTCGGAAGACTTTTCTTCTACCTGCCAGTTGATATCAACTGTTCCGTTGTCGGAGTTGGGTACTACATTGGGATTTATTTTTTCAGGGTTAAAATATCCCAGTTGTGACAACTCACGTTGTGTACGGATAATATCTGCACGGCTAAACCTGTCGCCCGGAACTGTTCTCAGCTCCCGCAGGATTACATAATCTTTGGTTTTATCATTACCCGTAACCGTAATGCGGCCATAAGTTGCCTGCGGGCCTTCAGTCATACGGATCTCGAAGTCGATGGTGTCATTGTAAACGGCCGTTTCTACTGGTTCTAACCGAAAGAAAAGATATCCATCATCCTGGTATAAACTACTGATATCACCGCCTTCTGCCGAAAGTTGTTTACCCAATCTCCTGTTTAAAAGATCGAGGTTATAAATATCTCCTTTGTTGATTGCAAGTAAAATATTCAATACCGAATCAGAATATTTGGTATTTCCCTTCCATGAAATATTTCCAAAATAATATTTGCGCCCTTCGCTTAATTTGATATCGATATTCAAATGGCCACGTGAACTGTCTGCTGCATAAAAAACGGTATCGGCTACGATCTGTGCATCTCTGAAGCCAAGTGAGTTATAGTAACCAAGTACTTTATCTTTATCTTCTGTGTATTTAATTTCATTGAACTTAGAACCGCCAAAAAACTTGGGCCTGAAATAAGGCTCGATATAGGTACCTGTTCTTGTTGGAGAAAGGAAACTTACTGAATTTAAATACTGCTTAAAAGTAAGTGGCTTTGTACTGTCCCCATAGGGGCTCACTACTCTTTCAGGAAACAAAGTGATCCTTGTCATTTCCTTTGTACCCTTCATTTGCTTTTTCAATTTTTGATCAGCAACAGATTCATTGCCGGTAAAATTGATTGAATTGATCCTGACCTTATTTCCTTTCTTAATTTTAAAATCTAATGCCACAGCATTATTTACGCCTGTTAAAGTACGTTCTGTCATATCTATCTGCACATTTCTAAACCCTTTTTCATAATAGAATTTCCGGATGGCTTCCACGGCACTCAGTTTCATGTTTTCTGTAAGCACTTTATCCTTCGATAATCCTACCTTTTTTTCAAGATCATCCTTCTCCCCTTTTTTTACACCTGTAAATGTAAAATCAAGTAACCTTGGCCTCTCTGTTAATTCAATCTCCACATAGAGCTTTGTATCTTCAAGCCTGGTTAAATTTATTGCTACATCAGAAACAAGGTTTTGTCTCCAGAGTTTCATGATCGCTTTGGAAAACACATCAGAACCAGGCAGCTGTACCTTATCACCCACTGCCATGCCGCTGATAGAAATAATTAAGTTAGCATCGTATGACCGCGTTCCTACTACGGTGATGCCGGCAATTGTATATGTTTTTGCAACTTTTGTGTTGAAAATTTCCAGTAATGCCGGATTAATAGATACAGGAACTGTATCTGCTTTTGGATTTGTTGATACAGCGGGATCGACTTGTGCAAATAAATGCGGGCTGGATAAAGAGAAAGCAACAATAAGAAAAAAGTTCTGGTAAATCCTGTGCATCAATTGGTTTTTTACGTGCGGCAAATTAAGCCCATTAATGAAAACAATTTGTTAAATGAAAGCTATGAGCTGCTGAACTTGTTTGCAAAGCAGTTTTAATGGCTTAATTTTTCAATCCTGCTATAGGTTTGTTGCCTTTTCACTTTTTAACTGCTCACCTGTTTTTCCAAAACGCCTTTCTCTCTGCTGAAAATCCAGGATCGCTTCATACAGATTCTGTTTACGGAAATCCGGCCAGCGTGTATTGGTAAAATATAACTCAGTATAGGCGAGTTGGTATAATAAAAAATTACTTATCCTGAATTCGCCACTTGTTCTTATCATTAACTCGGGATCCGGAAAATCTTTGGTTGTCAAATAATTTTGCAGTGTATCCTGGGAAATATCATTCACATCAATCTTTCCCTCTTTAACCGCGGCTGCAATATTCTTTACAGCGTTTACCAACTCCCACCGGCTGCTATAACTAAGTGCCATTACGAGGTTTAGGCCGGTGTTGCCAGCAGTTTCATTGATCGCTTCGGCAAGCTCCTGTTGGGCAAAACCGGGGAGCATCCCAGTATCTCCAATAACATGCAGCCTGATATTATTTTTATTAAGAGTAGGGACTTCTTTTTTAATGGTATCAACAAGCAATTCCATAAGGCCAGTTACTTCATTTTCGGGCCTGTCCCAATTCTCGGTGCTGAAAGCATATAATGTAAGATATTCAATACCCAACTCTGCGGCGCCTTCCACGATATCACGTACACTCTCAACCCCGTGAAGATGCCCGAATAAACGGTCTTCCCCTTGTTCTTTTGCCCAACGCCCATTGCCATCCATGATAATAGCAATATGCCTTGGCAATTTTTGTGTGTCTATCGTTTCTTTTAAGATCATGAATATAAAATCGGCAATCAGGCATGGGCCTGAATTTGGGCAGCAAAAGTAGGAAAATTTAGCAGAATACCTGAATTCATTCCATCTTATTATACTTTGCATTTTGGAAGTAAGGTTACATATTAGGCAGAGCCTCCAAAGCCGGGTAAGCACCAAAAAGGCTTCGGCATGCTCAGTCCACACTCTTAGAATAGCATCAACCTATAACAAAAAATATAGCCCGCTTTTGGCGGGCCATATCAATTGTATAACATTAAAAACTATGTTGAATTAATTTACCGTAGGGCAACGGTAAGTACCAATATTAAATGAAATGCCTATTTCGGCAATAACATATTGATCTTTTTGTTTGCTCCAGCCACGTTGAGCACCAGGATGAGAACTCAACATATCATCTGGCCTTGTTTCATTCGACCTGTCCTGCAACCTATAAGCAACTGATAACTCACCATTTGGTCCGTTTGGAAACGCAGACCTCGGAGCATATTTATCGCTGACATCATCGAGGTAGTCGGTGGTGGTAAAGCGCTGGCAGATCTCTACAGAAAGATTCACTTTCTCACTTAAACTATATTTGATGCCCACACCAAATGGGATGCAGATGGCCATTGTGCTATATTCCTTCCCTATGCCTGCAGCTTGACCTTCTGTACCAAGTGGCCGTAAAAAAACTTTTTCGCCGCCAAGGTAGGTATATGGATCGTACGTGAATACGCCCACACCCAAAGTAACATAAGGAGTAAAATTGTGAAGAGCGTCACCGGGAATATATTTGAAAAAATTAAAGTCGCCTTGAATACCCAATTCAAAAATATTGCTGTTGAAACTAAGATTTCTTACTTTCTGGTATTCATTTTTGCTATAAGTATCGCTATAACCAAGTTGTGCATAGTGTGCAGCAACACGTAAACCGATATAATTACCAAACTGTTTCCTGAAAAAAGCGCCAACAGCGGGTTTAGGCCTGTTTAACCCTGCTCTTGTATTTAGGTCCCCGAAATAATGTGCAGCACCTGCAGTTATGCCAAATTCTCCCTGCTGTACATGGCTATAATCCTGGGCTCTTGAAGAGAAGGCGGCCGTGGCCAAAATTAAAATGAAAAGAATTTTACGATTCACGTGTAAAAGTTTTTGTGGTGTTGGTTTAAAAACGCCGTAAAGATATTAAAGTTATCCAAACCTTTACCAATCTTGTAGCGGCAGATGAAAATAAAGAAATGTTTTAAATAACGACCAGATATATGAGGTACGTATGTTATGAATGTTAAATTCTCTAAAATACTCACTGCGCTTTCTCAACCCTCAACCCAACGTTCATGATGCCTGGAAGGGGGTTATCACGCATGGCCTGGCTTATACTAAAGCTGTATTTTCCCGTTTTAACAAACCTGCGTGGCTGGCCGAAGATTAATTTTCTCAGTTCCCAGATATCATCCATTCCTGTTCCTTCCCAGCCGGTGGCATCGTTGGCTGCAAGCTTAAGTTCTACTTTTTGGAAAAACATCGTATCCCCGGGGCCTTGCCATCCAACATTGAGCCATATATTATTGTATTGATACGAATCTTTATGCCGGAGTACTATATATATATTGTAAGAGGCAATTGTGTCTGTGATGGTAAAAGTACCCGAAGCTTTATATTTATTATCCCATTTATAATCCGGAATGGTTGCACTATTTTCAAAAACCTCAATCTGCCTGCATGAAATAAAAATGCAGCAGCTGATTGCCAATAAAAAGATCCAATTTATTTTTTCTGAACGTAAGGTCATCCTGCAAAAATATTGCTTATTATAAATGGCCGAATATTTTGATCACAAAACATTTAGCACCTGTTCTTTTGCTTTTTCGAGCTCGTCCTTCATTTTCACAACGCATTTTTGAATATCGGCATCATATGCTTTACTACCGGTCGTATTTATTTCCCTGCCTATTTCCTGCAAAATAAAAGAAAGCTTTTTCCCTTTTCCTGCATCTGTGCTGCTCATTACTTCCGCAAAGTATTCGCAATGCTGACGAAGCCTGATCTGTTCTTCATGGATGTCGATCTTTTCCATATAGTAAATAAGTTCCTGTTCCATCCGGTTGTTGTCGATGTTCTCTTTGCCTACATGTTCATCAAGCAGTTGGTGAATTTCATCCTTGATCCTTTTCATCCTGTTGGGCTCAAGTGCCAGGATGCATTCTTCCTGCTCTTTTATATTTGAAATGCGTATAAGAAGATCTTTCTCAAGAGAAGTTCCCTCTTCTTCCCGATGTTTGTTAAGTTCTTTTAAAGCATTTAACAGGACAACGGTGAATTCCTTAAAATCATTCTCGTTAATGATCTCGTTTGTTGGGCTAACAATTTCGGGTAAGCGCAAAAGCGAACTCAAGACTGCATTTGTATCAATGTTCAGTTCTACTGCAAGTTGTTGTATCTGGTTAAAGTACGCTTTTATCAGGTCTGTATTAATAGTTACAGGCTTGCTGGTGCCATTTTGTTTGATATTTACATAGCAATCGATCGTACCCCGGATAAGATGTTCCTGCAACATGTTACGGATCTCAAATTCATAGGGCCTTAATAATGGAGGCAGCTTTAACTGCAATTCAAATTGTTTTCCATTCAGCGCTTTTATCTCTACCAAAAAAGTTTTATCTCCTACTGTTTGTTCTGCCCTTCCAAATCCCGTCATTGATTTTAACATACATTGATTATTTCGTGCAAGGTAATTTATTTATAGTATCGTTTCTCGTTTCTGGTTTCTCGTTTAAACCGTATCTCGTATCTCGTTTCTCGTTTCTCGTATCTCTTATCTCGTATCTCGTTTCTCGTTTCTCGTTTCTCGTATCTCGTATCTCGTATCTCGTTTAAAGCCTTTTTCGTTTATTCAAATTTTAAAAGTTTCTTTTTGTAAAAAAATTTCTACCAAAAAGCAAACGCGGAACGAACAACGAGAAAAGAAATACAAGAAAACGGGCATTCATTAAATTAAAAAAGCCCGACATTTTTGGAGCCAGGCTTTAATATATGGGTGGGTTAGTAAGTACCGGGATAAATCCCTTACACAATATTAAAAATAATTTTTGCTAACTAAAAAAATATTTGCAATTATTTTATCAACATTTTTAAATGCGCTGTGGATAAGGACAAACATTTTTCGATTTCAATTTACAGAATAACAATGTTTGTTTGATTTAAAAAAAAGCGATCCGATAATAACGATGGCCTGAAACCATTGATTTTACTGGTATTTCAGCCGATTGACTTTTGCTTTTTAAAGGCATTGTAAAAATAGCAACTTGATTATTCTCATTGGTAATGCTGTTGCTGCGTTCAAAAAACAGGGAAAAAATATTTCAAAAAATTTTTTCAAAAAATCCCTAAACAAGAAATATTTTCCTCAAACATGCGTAAAAGCAAACGAATGGTACATTTGCACAAATAACTCAACATGCGATTTTCTTCCCCGATAGATGTAAAATGGATAGCCAGTTTTATTGCTGCAAAACTTATTGGAATTACCAATGGTAATGCTACCGGAATAAATGAGATACATAAAGTAGAACCGGGCGACATTGTTTTTGTTGATCATCCAAAGTATTATGACAAGTGTATAAACAGTGCTGCTTCGTTCATCATCATCAACAAAGAGACGAATGTGCCGGAAGGGAAAACATTGCTTGTGGTTGATAATCCATTTGAAGCATATTGTAAGATCGTAAATCATTTTCGTCCTTTTGAACCTGCTTCTATGTTCATCAGTGATTCTGCCATCATTGGTGAAGGAACCTTTATTTATCCCGGGGCGTTCATTGGTAATCATGTGATCATTGGAAAGAACACGATCATTTATCCCAATGTAACGATCATGGATCATTGTGTTGTGGGTGATAATGTAGTTATTCAGCCGGGTACTGTTATTGGCAGCAGTGCATTTTATTATAATTCAAAAAAAGATCGTGAAGTATGGTATAAAAAAATGCCGGATTGCGGAAGAGTTGTTATTGAAGATGATGTTGAGATTGGTTCGGGTTGTACCATAGATCGGGGAGTAAGTCATGATACCGTAATTGGTAAAGGCACAAGAATGGACAACATGATCCATATTGGCCATGATACTGTGATCGGAAAAAATTGTTTGATAGCCGCACAGGTTGGTATCGCTGGTGTTGTTACTGTAGAAGATGGTGTTACACTCTGGGGCCAGGTTGGTGTAAGTAAAACATTAACCATTGGAGCAAATGCTACCGTCCTTGCACAAAGTGGTGTAGGTGGCGACCTTAAAGGGAACAAAGCATACTTCGGTTCACCGGTACAGGACGCAAGAGAAAAGCAGAAGGAACTTGTGTGGGTGAAAAGAATTCCGGAATTATGGGAAAAGGTGATGGGGAAGAAGTAAGGACGCTCGTTTCTCGTTGCTGGTTTCTCGTATCTGGTTTCTCGTTGCTTGTTTCTCGTATCTGGTTTCTCGTTTCTGGTTTCTGGTTTCTCGTTTCTGGTTTCTCGTTTCTCGTTGCTCATTTAGGGCTTCCCGTTTTTCGTTGATCGGCTTGTTCTGTTTTTTATAATCAGCATCTATAGCCAAAGCGTAAATCTAAAGACGACTTAACTAAAAACGTTTTAAGGAGAAACAAATGAACGAGAAACAAGAAACCAGAAACGCCCTTAACTAGCCTTAAGAAACTAATTCCGCAAAAACACACCTACCAAAAAAAGCTTTAACGAGAAGCGAATTAACGAGAAACAAGAAACGAGAAACGAATTACTTACCCATAAGAAACTAATTCCGCAAACAACACTCACCGAAAAAAGCTTTAACGAGAAACGAATTAACGAGAAACAAGAAACGAATTATCGAGAAACCAGAAACGAGAAACGAATTAACTAGCCATAAGAAACTAATTTCCTAAGGTACATAGTCATACGGAACTAAATCCGCCACTCTTTCCCATGTCCAGTATTCATTTGTAGTAATTTCATTCTGCTCAAAATAATAACCATTCTGCTCTATTGTAATTGAATGTCCAGGAAGAAAAGATAAAATAGAAAATTGAAAATCCGTTGGTTCTTTTTCATTTTCGGTTAAATAAGCAGCAGCAGGTTTCTCTTTCGTGTAGAGTACTCCAACCTGGTTTTGATTAGGTTTTATTTCTACTGTTTGCAAACTATCATCTTTAATGTAATTTAATGCAGAATAGAAATTTTTTAACCTCAGCGCCGAGTCACGGCCATTTATACTGATCACATATTGAATCTCGAAACCATCTTCTTTTAATTGCCTGTTGTAAACACTTCGCATAAAATGAAGCACAGATCCTTTATAAGCTTCCTCTCTTGCCTTTTTCCATTTCTCCTGCTGGCTCGCATCTGTTGAAGTCATTTCTTCAAACAAAGGATTGCCAGTATAAAGGCTTACCTGGGATGCATACTCGTGCGTAAAAGAGTCAAGCGCATATTTTATGTTATAACCAAGTGCATTGTTTTCAATGACCAAAGATTCGGAAGCTTTAACCTTTAGCCTGTTTCTTTTTTTAGAAAAATAGAATTTTAACGCCTCTTTGTTTTTGATAGTGCAACTTGCACTGTTGGTTGTTTTTCCAATAAATTGTTCAATAAAAAAACGGCCGTATTTGTCCCAACCATCTTTTACTTCGCCTGTTGACACAACAGACACAGCTTCCATCTCCTTTTCTTTCTGCCTCAGTTCAAACGAAATAGCATTAACCGCATCAGCTGCATTAATGCGTTTACTCTCTGTATTGAAGCCAGTAAATGTTACCACAAGCTGGTATCCTCCATTGGGAAGTTGCAACCTGAAATTTCCTTCCGCGTCAGTGGTTGTACCAACGGTGGTATTTTCCGCAAATACAGATGCTCCCAACATGGGCTGCTTTGATTCAGCATTAATTACCTTTCCGCTCACGTAAAAGCTGGTTGACTGTGAAAGGGAAATGACCGTAATGGAAGAAAATAGCAGGGTAAAAAAAATAGCTCGCATGCGTGTATAATTTTAGTGATTGTGCCGGTCACGAAAATACATTAATGGTTGTTAAGTTTTTGTTGCAATGCTGCACAGGTATCATTGATTGTTTGTGACAATGGATAGTAGCTAAATGAAGGCAAGTATTTTTTCAACTTTGAGTTATCGAAATATTGGATAGCCATTGCGGCGGCAGCCGTTTGTTTTGTAATCACTGGTTTAGCACTGGTAATTTTACTTTTTATTGCTTCAAGCCTCCACACAATTGAAGCAAGTAAAGGTGTCACTTTTCTTGAGGGCAACTTTTTATTAAATGCATTTGCAATCATATTGAACAGGTTTCGGAAGCTTTCATTTTCTGCGCTTATGATAAACCGTTCGGAGATGATCGATGATTCCATAAGTTGTATCATCGAACCTGCAACATCACGAACATCAACGAAGCCTGTGATACCTTCTGTGTACCAGGGAAGTTGGTTATACACGGATTTAAAAATTGCAGTAGATCCCTCATTCCAATTACCGGCACCCAGTATCAGGGAAGGATTTATTATTACAGCAGTGAGGCCTTCTGCAATACCACGCCACACTTCAAGTTCACCCAGGTATTTGCTGTTGCCATAATTATTTTTAGTACTCAACTCTATCCAAGGCGTGTTTTCATCAATCCTATTCTTTGAATCCGCAGGTTTACCTAATGCGGCAATCGAACTTACGTGTACCATTTTTTTTATTCCGGCATTTAAGGCTGCATTCACAATATTTGCAGTGCCCTCCACATTTATCTTATACAATTTTTCGGTATCGCCGGGCGCATAAGAGATGTATCCTGCACAGTGATATAGTTCATCTACATCCTGCATCAGTTCTTCCAATGCAATCACGTCCAAAATATCACATTGAATAAGTTGGAGTTTAGGATCATCAAAACCGCTGATCAACGTTTTATGATAAATGGCGGTTACCGTTCTGCCCCTGGCTAACAATTGTCTGATCAGTTCCTTTCCAATCAAACCTGCACCGCCGGTTACTAATATCATTGGATTAATTTATTATTAACATGTAAATCTTTCTTGAAGTAGCAAACACTGAACATTGACTATCGTAGGTTAAAAACTGAACATTTGAAATAATAAAAATAAACCAGGACCAGGATACAATTCTAAAACATTATTAAAAAGGTGCGGCGAAATTGAAGGACAACTTAATACTGGTAGAATCCCTTCCCTGTCTTCTTACCCAACTGGCCTTCTTTTACTTTTTGTTCCTGCAAAGGGGAAGGTTTGAATCTCGTTGCATGGTCGAATGCCTCATACAAAGACTGCGAAACAGCAAGGTTAATATCCATACCGATCAGGTCCATTAGTTTGAAAGGCCCCATTTTAAATCCTGATGCTTCCATGAGTTCATCGACCGATTCAATTGTTGCTATTTTTCTTTCAACCAGGTTCATGGCCTCGAGGTAATAATGCCTCGCTACGCGGTTAACAATAAAGCCTGGAGCATCAATACAAAGTACGGCTGTTTTTTTAAGCTCCCTGCATAATTCCATTAGCGTTTGTGCTGTGTCGTCAGTTGTATTTTCTCCTTTTACTATTTCAACCAGCTTCATGATCTGGGCAGGATTAAAAAAATGCATTCCTGCTACCCTTCCCGGATGTTCAATTCTTTTTTGCAAGGTTGATATGGAGAGCGATGAAGTATTGCTTGCAAAAATACATTCCGCCGTATTTATAGATGCAAGCTGTTCAAACAACCGGATCTTGGCATCTTCATTTTCAATAATGGCTTCAATGATCAGATCCGCCTTACATTCATTCACCTCCTGTGAAAAACAAATGTTGCCAAGAATAGCTATTCGTTCATCAGCAGTTATTTTATTTTTTTCTACAAGAAAATCGAGGTTCTTATGGATGCTGCGTTCTGCGTTTTTCAATACATTTTCATTTGTATCAAATAGCCTTACAGTAAAATGGTGCTGGGCTGCAGCCAATGCTATTCCGCTTCCCATTGTGCCCGCACCGGCCACACAAATATTTTTTATCATACGCAAAAGTAAAAAGTAGGAAGCGATTTCGCTGGTTTCTTTTTAAACAGAAAAAAAAATTCAGGGCATAAACGTTCAATGCTCAATATTCCTGTAAATGATTTCATCAATCATCATCCGGAACATTGAGCACTGCACATTGCATATTCAATGCAGATTTGCATCATTTGAGTCGTAAACTACTTATGGCTTTTCAGCTTCCTTCTTCGCTTCCTCTTTCATCTTTTCATTTGCAGTTATCACAAACTGAACCCTCCTGTTTAATGCCCGGTTTGCATCACTGTTGTTTTCAGCCTTTGGCTGCGATTCGCCATACCATTTCGTTATGATTCTTGAAGATGAAACACCTGCGTTTTTTAAATAATCAGTTACCGCAGTTGCTCTTTTCTGTGAGAGCGTCATGTTAGATGCATCCGTTCCCACATTGTCTGTATGGCCTTCTACTAAAATATTTGTTTCAGGATATTCCGCAAATATTTTTTGTAATTTTTCCAACGCTAATTTGGAGTTAGCATCAATATCGTATTTGCCTGTTTGAAAAAATACACCTTGTTTTGACCCATCCGGGTTATTTTCATCAAAAACAACGGCAATTCCTTCGCCTACCCTTTCAACCTTTGCACCCGGAATTTCAGTTTTTATTTTCTCTGCCTGCCTGTCCATTTTGTTACCAATGATACCGCCGGCTACCCCACCTACCACGGTGCCCAGGATTGCACCTAAAGCGGTGTTGTTTCCCTTACCAACATTATTCCCAAGTATTCCCCCAATTACTGCTCCACCAGCAGCTCCAACTACAACACCTTTATCCTGGTTACTTGTTCTTCTAACTGTATCACAACCCGAACCCATCGCCATTAACAATGCAAGGGGTAGAAAAATATTTCTGTGTAAATGTTTCATAATAAAATTTTTAATTAAATTCTTACAAAATTGTAAATAAATGCGGCAGGTTTATTTTCGAAGGTGAACTCCGACTTAAGCTGCATACTGTTGTTATCAGCCTGGATGATCGTAAAACGAAAACCTCCACTATTTTCATCAATTTCCTTTAATTTACTATCGAGTCTTTTAAACTGAAGTTGCTTGGAAAGCCCGGCGGGTTCATAAACAGACCAGCGGATATCTCTCTTAATAGCCTCGCATTCCTTTGCATTTTGACTAATGGTATAGCTTCCAAGACTATTGTTAGAATTAAAATGCCAGCTACTGCCGACAAAGCAGTTAAAATCTGCTTCATTAAATACCTGTGCTTTAATTTTCCCCATGATCCCTTCGGTAACTACAGTTTGTAACTGCCAGTTACCATCAATCGTTTTTTTATAGCCACGGGCTTCTTTGGAAGTTGAACAGGAGGAGACGAGGATTAACAGGAGAAATAATTGAAGAACAATGTTTACCTTTTTCATCATAAGTTATTTATGAAGATTGGGTTTTCAATTATGGTGCCAAAAGGAAATGAAGAGTTTATAACATTGCATATTGAGCATTGTATATCGAATATTTCTAATAACAATCTTATCCTGAAAATATTCAACCCACATCGCACAATATTCAATGTAGGATTAGGTAGAATAAGCGCAAACTGAAGTCAGCCTTAAGTTTCGAATGTAATAAAGTTCGAATTCTATCAGTACCTGCATAAGGCGCATCTTTCCGTCGGGTTGCGACGTAGTCGCAATTGTCC
>JBDSBG010000082.1:0-7919 GCA_039921685.1 Ferruginibacter sp. | reverse complement strand
TTGATATGATTGAGATAAAAGATGCTTTCCTCTTCGCTTAACGATCTGTCAAGATCATTAAGATCCAATACAGGATTTTTAATAGTAGAAAATTTTAATCCCTGCTCTGTTATTCCAATCATTTGCTTTTTTCTTTCTGTATAAATGTTGCAGAATTTCATTAGAGCCATTGCGCCATCCAGCTGACCGTTTTTTCTTGGATAAACCATGAATTGAAATTTATAACGGTTCTGACTTTTTTCATTCCAGTCTGGAAGAGCAGCAGATATTTTTTCACCTCGCATCTTGCTATTTTGTTTTTCATAAGATCTGATTTTATCACCTATTAATGCCGCTTCATCTGCCACTGTTTCGAGGAATTCATCTAACCCAATCGACTGATTTGTTGAGAGAAGTTGATGAAGTATCCTTAATCCAATTTTTACAGGAAGTATTTTATTTATCTGGCCCCACAACCAGATATCATTTTCAGGAACACCCTGCGAACCAAAAACCAGATCATCGAAAGCAGGAGCATTTACTGTTGTATTAAATGAAGGGATATTTATTAGTGAATACTTTTCAGAATTTTCACCAGCAGACGTTTCTTTAATTAACTGAGGACTTGATATTTCTTCGCCAGGTTTCGTTGGCATTAACTCATCCACTTCATTTTCTTCTAACATTAGCTGGTTTTCAATTGCAGTAGCAACGAACTGTGATATTGAGCTGTAATTACCTTTCTCAATTTGTTTTTGGACACCCTGAGTTTGTTTTTGAGTAATGTCAATTAAAAACCTCATATTTCTGATTAAGAATTCAAATATAATAACTTTTATTTAGTTACAACACTTTACTAAAATAAATTAACTAAGTATTATACAAAACACTAAGTGTGGAGACCTTAAAGTTTTTATAAAAAAAACTTGCAACCATTTTTTGTATTTTTATAAAAGTTAACATGTTGAAAATTAACTAACTTGTGATTTCTATGAAAAGAAAAAGGCTTGAAAAATCCGGAATCAAGGCAATAAGAATTTTGCGTGAAAGCAAATTAAAAAGCGGATTGCCTTTCATGATAAATGATAAAGCACTTCCTTCGGATCAGTGTTATTTTGAATATCCGAATGGCAAAATAGTCCTTGTAGCTTTATCAAGGAAGGATAATGATTTTAAAATCATTACGAAATACTCCACTGAAGAAGGGAACTCAATACTAAAGCAATTTAAATTTGCGTGACATTCATGCCTGATTTATATATAATAACAGGCGCAAACGGAGCAGGAAAATCTACTGTTGGTTTTTCTTACCTGCCAACAGTTATACAAAAAAATCATACTGTTTTTGACGGCGATAAATTAACCCTGCAAAAGAAACGTGAATTCATTTTGGGAGGCTTACGTTCATTTAAAGAAGCTGAACGAAGAGCTTTGGGTTGGTTATTTGAACATTTTAAACAGTCAGCTCAAAAAGCTTTGAAGGAAAAAGATGATTTTGTTTATGAAGGTCATTTACCTGAAGATGCCAATTGGATTACTCCTAAAAGATTTAAAAGGGCTGGTTATACAATCCACTTTATTTTTTTTGGCTTAAAAGATACTGATCTCTCTGAAGTAAGAGTAATGGATCGTGCAAAATTGGGAGGGCATAATGTTCCTCCATATGAAATACAACGAAACTTTCTTGGAAATCTTTATCAGATTAATAAGCGTTTTAAAACAATTGATGAATTGCAAATCGTTGATACATCCGAAACAGCTAATCCCAAAGTGTTAGTTCTTTTCAAAAAGGGCGAAGTCGAATCAGCAATTCATCATGGAAAATTACCTGAATGGTTTGAACAGCATCTCCCAAATCTGTATAGGAAAATTATGAATCATGATTCAAAAAATGAAAAGTTTGGGTTAAGTAAAAAGAAATCAAAAAAATGGAATTTTAGTTGATTTAGTCGGTCTTGTATCTCTCCAACTCACCTGGCTTGCTTTTCAACATCTTTTACTGATTCTCTTCGCCGCGGCCCGGTGCTATCACCAGCCGGGATAGCTAATGATAATGCCCAATGAATGTTTCGTTTTAATATCAACTTTAGCTGGTGTTGTCACTATTGATATTTCTTTTATGTTTCTACTCTTTTATTCCTTGATATCATCATCCGTTTAGCAACGTGCTGGTCCAAATCTGGCAAGTGTTCGGAACGATCACTTGTGTCTCTTTAAGCATGCAGGTCTGCGACCAACCAGCATACCACTACGTCAAACTGCTGACGAATGCCCCTTACCATCAACGTCTGGTAATTTCCCCAGATTAGCAAGAGGAACATTTTCCAAGCTAGCTATCACTACTTTCGTCAAAAGATTTCACATTCATCCAACCTGCCATGATCAATTTATCTCACACTGAACATCAACTTCACTGTGTCACTAATTTTCAAGACCTTATCTCCACCACTTTTCATGGAGCAACCAATGCAATTTGCTGGACCCGTACACTTCGGGGTGATTTTGCTGAGATTGTCAATAAGGTATTGCTCAACGAAAATATAGAAGTACTTCATCCGGAAATGCTTCGTGAACTTCCCTTGAGTGAGCAAGGGCAGCTTGCACGGGAAATACTGATTAATGATTTAGCGCTGTTGAAAGCTCATGGTGCGTCTCCAACCCTTAACCTTATCAGGTGCTATGAGAGAGATGATGCCTGCCCTTTTTTTCCAACAGATGTTTATTCTTTTCATGTAGATCGGTCTCCTGTACCAACCGATACCTTTTTATGCACTTACTATGGCGAGCCGAGCGAAATATTACCAAATGCACAAGCGGTACAAAAAATCCTTGTTCCCGAAATACGTGATGAACTAAAAAAGAAATTTCATGGACCAGCCGAAGAGTTTGAATCATTTTTAAGTGATTATTTCTTTGATCTGCATTACCTGGCTAAACCTGGCGCAAGCCCGATCAGCTTAGGCCACGGTAACATATGGAGGTTGGCGGTTGATCATCCGGGTAGTAAAGTGCTTCCTTGTGTTCACCGTGCTCCAAAGGAAAAAGACGAGCAGCCCCGTTTGTTAATGATTTGCTGAATACAAACCTGCTTTTGCGGTGCTGTATTTTTTTGTCAACCCCGACTGGCTTTCTGAGGCGATTAGTAATTAACGTTAGTCCATGTATGATGGATGGCCAGATTTTCGCAGAGTTCCCCTCTGTCATCCGAAGGATGAACGCTGTCTATTAAAACTATAAATTATTGAATGATAAAAGTTGCTGTCTGTATTTTCTTCGTTTTGCAATCCATTACCGAAAGGATATAGAAGCCCGCTGGATAATTATTGAGTCGAACCTGTTCCGGTTGAATGTTTTGTTTTATAGCAATTGTTTTCTCCATCAATTTACTGCCGGCTGCATTATAAATAATAAGACGCTGTTTATTGAGCGAGGTTGTTTGCCAGCGGATGGTGAGGAAGCCGTTAGCTTGTACGGGGTTTGGAAATACAATGAATGCATTTTCTGAAATGGATGAGCGTGGTACTGTATCGATTTGGCGGATAGTTCTGCTTACTATCCCGTATGCACCGCCGGCCGTAAAAGTACGCCCGCATCGAGTGCTGGTAGCCGACTGAATTACAACATTATCTTTTAAAGGAACACTCAGTTGAATGGTTGTATTGATACCTGTAACGGTTACCTGCTTGTTTTCATAGCCTACCGAAGAGATTTCCAGTGATCTTTCTTTTTTATCCAGTGAAATACTAAAAATGCCGTTGCTGTCTGCAGCAATGCCTTTACTGCTTCCGGTTATCATTACGGAAGCGCCCGGTACAGGTTGCCCTGCATCGCCAATGATACGGCCGGTAACGGTAACGGCTGTATTGAATGGAAGTTTGGGAATTTTATTTTCAACGGTCATGAACGGCTCACCATTTTTGTTTATTAACTTTTGTCCCTGTGCTTTAAAATTCAACAGCATGGCCGGAATAGCTACCCTGAAAAAATAAATCAGCCATGGGATTTTTTTTGCTGGTATTCGTAAAGATTGTTCCAACTGATCCGTATAGAACCTCCCGCAAACGCCTGATGCATGATTTTTAAAATACTCCATCAGCTGGTTATCTGTAAAACCGGTAAAATCAATAACCGTTTTTTTACAAGTACCACAAAAATTACCTGAAGCCGTTGGCTGCATCTGTTCCCATTGTTGCTCGCAAGGGGCAGGGACTTTTATCTGGAAATATTTGGGCATTTGATTATATGACAGGGAAGAGAGGAGGAAAGCTGCTTCACAGCCTAACGCAAGCTGTGCAGTAAATTGAGTACCTAATACAAATTAGAAATTAATACTTGGCTGTCTGCCGATAGGCAGGCTCAGACTGACAATTTTATTGATAGTGAAATTTTAATGTAATTGGTATTAAAAGGTTGGTTGCAAAAATTTTTCTTCTCAAAAAATTGCAACCACCATGGTTGCAATTTTTTCTCTTGCGAAATTTTTGCACCAATATTTTTATAATTGATAAGCTTCGGCAAATTCATCTTTTTGCTTCCTGGCAAGTCCACTCCAGGTTTACGGCTGAACATGATTTTGCAAGTCAATAATTTAGAGGTTCATAAGCTTTTGAAAAAGCCCCGCCAAAAATAGCGGGGCTTTCATTTCTCACTGTTAAAACTATGGCCTTGCCAATTCAATCTTTCTTTGCGTCACCGCATCCATATAGCTAACGTGTTCGGCTATCTGCTTTTCGATAGCGGTGATATCGTATTCTTTCTGCAAAAGTGCCGGGATGCCGTAACGGCGCCTGCGCTTCTCCAGTTGGAACTGCTTGTGCTGCAGGTCAGCGATCTTATCTGTAAGATCCTGCTTTGCCGGTCCTTCCGGCAAATTGGCCGCAGCTGCCTCCAGGGCTGTTTTTTGCGAGATCACGCCCGTAAGTTCGGCATCTACGCCGGATGTACCGGAGGTAACGAGGCGGTATTGCCGATCCTGCAAGGTTTTTCGAAAACTCAGCTCATCCTGTTCAAGGATGGCCATATCAAGGATTGCATCACAATCTGCCACCGTTGTGATGGCTGCTAAACTGTAATTCATGTTTATAAGATTTAAGTGTAATTAAATTTGTTAATGGTTTTCATAGTATGGATGTTGATCGTAAACCTGCTTACCGGTACAACCTGCTTCAGTTTCAGGCAGGCGTACCTGTTTTATAACCCATGCAGTTAACTACGCTGCATGTGCCCGGTTTCGATCTTTTGATATAGCCTGCCTCAGTTCCAGGCAGGTATACCCGTTTGCATAGCGCATGTAGTTAACTACGCTGCATGGCCAGGCTTTCAAACTTCCTGATATAATCTGCTTCAGCTTCAAGCAGGTATACCCGTTTTCTTAAACGCATGCAGGTAGCGACCCCACATATGCCAAGCTTTTTTATAATAAATGTTTTTGTTTTTTTTACCCAGTGCGTTTCGTGATCATCGGCTGGTTCAAAAAGTTCCAATGCCCGAAGCAACTGGGTATATTTTTTTTGTGTTGCTTCGAAGATGTCAAGCTTTCTTTGTAACACGAGCGCATGATAACGACATGTCATTTCCGCTTCCGTATCAGGCTCACATGCAGTACTCGAAACAGTTTGTCGTTTATCGCTCATACCTGCTATTTCAATTGTATGCTGCAGGCGGCTGAGTTTGATCACCGTGGCGCTATCCAGTTGAATAGATCCACCACCTGCTTTCATTAGGTTTTGCCGTGATATGCCTGTAAAAGCGGCCAGGATATCCTGGCTCATACCTGTCGTGTTTAAAATATATTGTATGCATTTCATTTTTAGATTGCTTTGTTTGATTAAAAGAACAGCCTGTCATGTTAGGGCAGTTTGTACCATTGCTTATCGTACCAGTAACGTATAGCCTCACTTATACCTGCCTTTTCATTTTGTATGATGCGCATTGCATTTTTAATTTGTTTCATTTTAATTATTTAAAAACAAAACTAATCCTGTTTGCAATTACAGGTATCAACATAGGACACAAATGGACACAAATGGACACAAATGGATACAAATGGACACAAATGGATAACAAAATGGACACAAATGGATAACAACAGATTCTAATGGATAAGGATTGTAGAAGGTTTCAAGGTCCTCTCTGCAAAAATCATTTTCACTGGAACAGGAATTTCAAAATTAAAAAAAGAGGCTGTCTCAAAAGGGCAGCCTTTTGTTATTGTAGTTATCCCCAGCTTGCGGATAAAATTTGCTGTGTTTTATTCAACATTTTGAATGGTTTCGGTGTCTTCTTTTTATGAAAAAGAAGCAAAATCTTACAGTTGTTTTCAAGCAGAATAATCAACATCAGTTAATGGCTTTTCCTCCCACTCTTGATGAATTGATTGGTGCGGATCACCCGGTTAGAATAGTAAACAGTGTTTTAGATAAGGTTGATGTAACCGCTTTGGTTGACCAGTATCGTCCTGGTGGAACCAGCAGCTATCATCCCCGCATGCTTTTAAAGATCTTGGTCTATGCTTATATTAACAATGTTTACAGTAGCCGTAAGATAGAGGAAGCTGTAAGCAATCATATCCACTACATGTGGCTGGCCGGCATGTTAAAACCTGATCATAATACAATTAATCGTTTCAGAGGAGAACGATTACAAAAAACGTTACAACCCATTTTTACACAAGTAGTCATGTTGTTGTGTGAGGAAGGATTATTGAATATTAAAGAATTGTATACCGATGGCACCAAGATAGAAGCTAACGCCAATCGATACACTTTTGTATGGGGCAAATCCATCAGCACAAATAAAGAGAAAATCAAAACACAGTTGAATGAACTTTGGCAATACGCCAAAACGGTGGCAGCAGCAGAAATGGCGGATACTGATCCTTCCGGTTTTGAGAAGATAGATGCAGAAAAGGTAGAGCAAACCATTAATAAGATCAATGAAGTGCTGAAGGATAAAGCTGTAAAAAAAGAAGTTCGCCAGAAACTGAATTATGCATCTAAAAACTGGCCTTCGAATCTAAAAAAATATGAACAGCAGGAGCAAATACTGGGAGAGCAACGAAGTAGCTACTCTAAGACCGATAACGATGCGACCTTTATGAGAATGAAAGAAGATCATATGAAGAACGGTCAATTAAAACCCGCTTATAATGTACAGATCAGCACCAACAACCAGTATATCGCTTCCTATACGATTCATCAGAACACTACCGATATTAATACATTAAAAGAACATCTTACCCAACATCTAAAAAGCTATAAACAAAAGCCTGCTAATATTACTGCTGATGCCGGATATGGAAGTGAAGAAAACTATCAGTGGCTGGAGGATAAAAAAATAACAGCCTACATCAAGCATAATAAGTTTGACCGGATGCAAAACAAAACAATCAGTAACAAAGATCCATTTACAACAGATAAACTACAATATGATGAAAAGAAAGATGAGTATATATGTCCTGTTGGAGAAGCGATGAAACACATAGGTTGGCACATACGGGAAACCAAAAATGGGTATGCCCAGGTGATCGATACATACAAGGCTAAAAACTGTGAGGGTTGCTTTTTAAGAGAAGCGTGCCATCAGCAAAAAGGAAACCGTGAAATAGAAGTAGCCAATAATTACCGGCGATTAAAAACCAAGGCAGAAAAGAGGCTAAAAACAAAACGTGGTATTGAAAAAAGAAAGCAAAGATGCTGGGATACAGAACCTGTGTTTGGTAATATCAAAAACAATCACAACTTTAAAAGATTTACGTTAAAGGGAATGAATAAAGTAACTGTTGAAACAGGATTATTAGCACTGGCGCACAACTTAAGAAAAAAAATAGCAGCCTAAAAGCTGCACTTTGAAAATTTATTCAAAAAGAAGTCTCCTGAAATATTTGCACAAGGCTAAAATAAAAAACCGTCTCAAAAACTTTTGAGACGGCCTCTTTTTTT
>JBDSBG010000081.1:0-53332 GCA_039921685.1 Ferruginibacter sp. | reverse complement strand
GCCAGGTGCGCATCCAGGCCAAGTACTGGCAGAGTATGGAAACGCTAAAGATATTAAAATCCGGCGGCATGCGTACAAAGAGCGGTATTATGCTTGGCCTTGGAGAAGCAAAAGAAGAAGTTGTGAAAACATTAGAGGACCTATACAACAGCGGCGTAGATGTTGTAACCATTGGCCAATACCTTCAGCCAACAAAAAATCATTTAAGGGTAGATCGATTCATTCATCCTGATGAATTTGCCGAATATCGTGAGATTGGTTATCAACTTGGATTTGATTATGTAGAAAGCGGGCCTTTAGTGAGATCTTCTTATCATAGTGAGAAGCACGTGATAGAAGGATGGGGAAGGGGGAAATGGGAGGAGGAGAAGGGAATGTAAAACCTGCCGGTAGGCAGGTGTAAAATGTAAAATATTAAATGTAAAAGTGGAAGCCTCTGTGAAAGCGCAGAGGCCTTTTTGTTTAGTTTAATGAAATAAAATGTATCTGGGTATTTTGGGGTGTAAAAAATCAAATGCAAAAGTGGAAGCCTATGTAAAAACGCAGAGGCTTATTTATATTCTTTCAAAATGCAGGTTCTGGCACAATTTTCGGAACCACAGTGTGCTAACTAAAAATGAATATATGAAAAAATTACAGATTTGTTTTATAACAACGACTTTGATTATTGCCACAATGCTCACAGTATCATGCAATAAAGAAAAAAATGATAATGCTTCATCTACCCTCCATGTAAGACTAACAGATGCTCCCGTAGCCTTTGATGAGGTAAATGTAGATATACGAGAAGTAAGGGTTAAATTTACTGATGACAGTACGGACAATGGTTGGTTCACTTTGGCAACTATTCCTGGAATTTATAATCTCCTTGCATACCAAAATGGAGTTGACACCTTATTGGCTACAGGATTATTTCCCGTGCAAACGCTTAAAGAGATCCGTTTCGTATTAGGGCCAAACAATACAATTAAAGACGGGGGTGTTGTTTATCCACTTACCATTCCAAGTGGATCAGAATCTGGATTAAAAATTAAACTCAATAGATCACTGAACGCAACATTGGAAACGGTATTGGTAGACTTTGATGCTGCGTTATCAATTATGCAGGAAGGAAATGGGGATTATAAATTAAAACCTGTGCTGAGAATCAGGTAAAAATAAATCCAGATCATAAAACTTCTGTAAGTGTACAGATGCTTCTACTTTGTAGCATTTTACTTTCTTATTAATTATTTCTTATTCCTTATTCCTTATTTCAAGTGAGAAATATTTGATAGAAGGAAGGTGAGAAGGGAATGTAAAACCTGCCAGCAGACAGGTGTAAAATGCAAAATATTAAATGCAAAAGTGAAAGCCTCTGCAAGCGCAGAGGTTTTTTCGTTTATTTAATTCATTTAAAAGTAAGGATAAGCCCATACTCACTCAAGTAATCAATCGTTGCCTGAAATAGTTTGTCTTTTTCTAATTTTATTTCAAGGATGCTATTTTCATTTAATTTCCAACTACCGTTTTTAATATAATTACCATCATGCGCTGACCTCATAAACCATTCGCAGGAATCATTGCTTTTAAAATAAATATAAAACCTGTCATTGCTATCATTTGATTTTTGTAGTAAAAATGCTTGTGTTTCGGTCATCGAAAATTTTTGAACTATCCATTTTTTTTCTGTAAGAAGTTCTTTTATTTTTTGGGCTTGTGAGCCTGCAATATTTATCTTTTCATCCTTAAAATAATTACCCTTGTCATAATATTTTCTTTGTTCAGGAAACCAATTTTTGTATTGCACCCAGGCACTGTCTTTTTTTCCATTTATATATATTCCCGATATGTAATTTCCGTAACCCTCGATATTTTCTTTCCAATATTCATCTTTACAAAATTTAAACTGACCTGTTTTCCCAATGCGAATAACATTTCCGTTAGAGTCATATTCAGGTATCTCCAAAATATAAAATGGCCGGGTTTCTTTCTTTACTACACCCACCGCAATTTTTTTGCAGGTAGTATCATATTCAATGCAATAAAATTTATCTGGGTTAAGCTTTATATATTCATAATGGACTTTATCTTTTCTTGATGTATAAAAAGACCTGCAGCGGATAACGGAATCTTTGTAAAAATCAAATTCATGAATAACGCTGTCTTTCAGGAGGTCCGTGTCAATCGTGAAATGTAGGTTTTCAATCTGTCCAAAGCAAAAATTACAATTCAATAAAATCATAGTCATCAATGAACCCTTCATAATGTGATGTATCATAATTTTACAGCATTAAAATAAAAAAGGAGTTTCCAACTTTAAAAAATTGCAAACTCCAAACTTCATAAACGTAAACCTTTTTCATTTTACATTCAATATTTTACATTTTACATTTTCACTACTCCCACACCAAAGCGCTGGCGCCCAATATTGCAGCATCAGATTCCTTCAATTCACTAAATATCAGTTTTACTTTATTTTGAAAAATGGGTAACAGGTTTGCTTCCATGTGTTTCCTTGTTGGATTCAAAAGTAGGTTGCCTGCTTTTGTAAGTCCGCCGAACAACACGATCACTTCAGGTGAAGAGAACATAACAAAATTAGCGAGTGATTCACCTAAAATTTGTCCGGTGAATTCAAAGATATCATTTGCAACTTTGTCACCCTGCATGGCACACTGAAAAACAGTTTCACTGGTGAGTTCATTCAGGCTATAATCACGTAACAAGCTCGGTTCTTCAGGATGTTTCGTTAATAATTCAATGGCAGTATCACGCACACCCGTAGCCGAAGCATACGATTCTAGGCTGCCTCGAAGGCCAGTGCTTTTATGAAGCCTTCCGCCCGGGCGAATGGTAGTGTGGCCAAGTTCCCCGGCAAATCCATCATGGCCAAGAACGATTTTTCCGTCTATTACAATTCCACTGCCAACACCCGTTCCCAGCGTAATGGTAATAAAATGTTTTACATCCCTGGTACAGCCATACATCATTTCCCCCATAGCAGCCGCATTGGCATCATTGGTCAATTTTGTTTTCAGCCTGAATTTTTTATACATCAACTCGGCGATCGGGATGATGCCTTTCCATTTCAAATTGGGCGGGTATTCAATATTGCCTGAATAAAAATTTCCATTCGGGGCGCCCATACCGATACCCGTGATGTTGGAAATTCCTCCAACATTTTTCACCATAGGGAAAAGTTTATCATACAGGTGATCAATAAAGTCTTCCACCACTTCATGTGCATTGCTGGGTATGCGATCCTGCTCCAGTATTTTTCCCTTCCTGTCAACCACACCAAACTTGGTAGTTGTTCCACCTATGTCAATCCCAATAGCATATTTATCTTTCATCTTTGTTAATTAAAAATTAGTTAGATTAATGGCCCGCTGCATTGTCTGTAACGTCGTAATCAATGCCTTGCTTTTTAAGGATGCCTTTTACAGCAACGGCAAAAAATGCGAGGTAGGCAAAACAGATAACGGGTATCCAATAAGACTGGTGAATGCCGATCACATCTGCCAGTTTGCCCTGGATAGGAGGAATGATCCCACCACCCAAAATCATCATGATAAGAAATGCAGAACCTTGCGTTGTGTATTTTCCAAGCCCGGCTATCGATAACGTAAAGATGCTGGGCCACATGATCGAACAAAACAATCCACCACTTAGAAAAGCATAGGTTGCGACAATGCCGGTGGTTTGTGTCCCGATGATCATTGCTATCAGGCCTAACAAGCCGAAAATCATCAGCGTTCTTGCAGGTTTGTTATTGCTAAAATAAAATGCAATGATCTGGATCAGCACACATAAAATATAATAATACAACTTTTGCATATCATAATGTGCAATGGTATTTACGCCAATGATCACACCGAATGCAATCAACGGAACAATGATTTGCAGTATTAATTTGTTATTCTTTGAAAGATCAAATGCGGTAACAGCGCCTGCCCATCGCCCTATCATCAAGCTTCCCCAATACATCGAAATGTAAGGAGCAGCTTCGGAGGATTGTAAGCCACCAAAATTTTCCTGCTTCAACAATTCACTCAGGTTGCTGCCAATAGCAACTTCAACCCCCACATAAACAAATATGGCAAGCATACCCAGTACAAGCTGTGGATATTTCATTGCGCCCCATCCATCTGCTTTCTTGGTTGCACTCATATTTGCAATCAGTAAGCCCAAAACAACTACTCCAAATGCACCCAACAACCATCGAAGCCGGTATGCATTCATCGCATGTACTTCAGCATCTGAGGCATTAGTCAGGTCGGTTTTATAACTGTTGAAAACCGGAACGAACATGATTATCAGTAAACCGGTCATGATCAATAATGTATTCAAGGCCTTATTGGCTTTTTCTGTTTTTTCAACCATTACACCCGCCGGAACTTTTTTAGAAAAATAAAACAACGCGGCTGCTGCTATGAACAAAGCACCCACGCAGGAATAAAGAATAATCACCTTACTTAATTTCAATCCCGCAATCTGTTCATCGGTAATGGCTGCTGTAGTTCCAAACAATGCAAAGGCTACAACAATGGGCCCGATGGTAGTTCCAAATGAATTGATACCACCGCCAAGGTTTACACGGCTTGTACCGGTTGAGGGGTCACCCAGCGAAATGGCGAAAGGTTGCGCTGCTGTTTGTTGTAACGAAAATCCAAGAGCAACAATGAACAGGCCTACAAGCATACCCGCAAATGTGTTGGCATTTACAGCAATGATCATGGCTGCGGCACCAAGGGCTGAAAAAAGTAAGCCATACACAATACTTTTTTTATAGCCCCATTTGCCAACAAGGTCCTTTCCACCAAATGCACCATAGGCAAATAAACCCAATGCTCCTATGTAATAAGCGGTATAAAAAGCAAAATCAATCAGCTGGCTCTGAAACTGGTCGAGATGAAAATAATGTTTACAAAAAGGAATGAACACACTATTGCCCGCAGCAATAAATCCCCAGAAAAAAAATACTGTTACGAGTGTTCCTAATGCACCGTAATTGGTTGGGATATTGCCGGGGGAAGATGAAGCAGAAGTGCTGGTGGTTTGAGCTATAGCCATGATCTTTGGTTTAGGTGATGAAAATACCAAGAATTTTAATCACTATAAAAATTACTTTCAAATGTATTTCAATTGACTTTTTTAAAATGTAATATTTTTTTTTAGAAATATCCTTCTTACATTCATGAAGCTTAAAACAGAATATGGAAATTTTACACGTTAGTGCTGAATGTTATCCAATGGCGAAAGCTGGTGGATTGGCGGATGTGGTGGGTTCATTACCAAAATACCAGCAGCAACTGGGACATGTTGTTAAAGTAGTGATGCCCATGCACCGCACAAAATTCCTGTACAATAATGATTGGGACGTAGTGCACAAAGGGAATTTTACAATGGGTGAGGCCTATTTTGATTTTACCATAATCAAAGAACGAAGCAATAAGCTTGGGTTCGACCTTTACTGCGTCGATATTTACGGATTGCTTGACCGTGAGAAGATCTACGGTTATGAAGATGATACGGAAAGATTTGTAGCTTTTCAGATAGCCGTTACCGAATGGTTGAGTAAATGGGAGCATCACCCGCAGGTTGTACATGTACACGATCACCATGCAGCATTGATACCTTTTATGATGCAGCAATGTTTTGCCTACAGGCACCTTTCCCGCATTCCAACAACACTTACCATTCACAATGCCCAGTACCAGGGCTGGATGGCCTGGGATAAGATCAATTACATACCGGCCTGGGATACATGGAGATGGGGATTGCTGGATTGGGATAATATGATCAACCCGCTTGCGTGTGGCGTAAAGTGTACCGACAAGGTTTCTACCGTGAGCCCTGGTTATATGAATGAATTAATGACTGCTGCAAACGGACTGGAATCTTTATTTAATTATGAAAGAGGAAAATGCACCGGCATACTCAATGGCATTGACTACAGTGTGTGGGACCCCGAACTAGACACTTATATCCTGGATAATTTTAGTGTAGAGGATATTAAGAAAGGCAAGGCACTAAACAAGAAAAAACTTTGTGATGATTTTGGGTTTGACATACAATACCCGTTATTCATTTTCATTGGCCGCCTGGTAAATGAAAAAGCTGCAGATATTTTACCCGAAGCAATAACCACCGCCTTTGAACAAGCGTCTGGTAAATTTAATTGCCTTATACTCGGAAGCGGCGATCCGCAGGTAGAATTAGCATTGCAGGCCATCCAGCACAAATGGTTTGGTTACTATCATTCACAGATCGAATACAATGAAAAATTAAGCCATCAAATGTATGCCGGGGCGGATTTTATATTAATGCCAAGCAGGGTTGAGCCATGCGGCCTTAACCAGATGTACGCAATGCGTTATGGGACGGTACCGGTTGTACGTAGTATCGGCGGGCTGAAAGATACGGTGATTGATTACGAGGATGAAGGCGGATACGGCATCCGTTTTAATAATGCAAGTGTAGATGATATTGTACATTCAATTAACCGTGGCATTGGTCTGTTTGCCAATGTAAAAAAACTGGCGGAAGTAAGAAGAAAAATGATGCTTATCAACAACAGCTGGGAGTCCAGCGCTGAAAAATATATTGACCTCTACAAATCTATTTATAAATAAAACATTTTTTATGACAAGCAAGCAAGTGATTGCAGTAATACTTGGTGGTGGTGCAGGAAGCAGGCTATACCCGTTAACTGCCGCAAGAAGTAAACCTGCCGTTCCCATTGCCGGGAAATATCGTTTGGTGGATATTCCTATTTCGAACTGCATCAATAGCAATATCAACAGGATGTTTGTGTTAACCCAATACAATTCTGCTTCCTTAAATAAACATATAAAGAACACTTACCAGTTCAGTGGGTTCAGTAGTGGCTTCGTGGATATACTAGCTGCAGAGCAAACGCCAGATAGCCCGGGATGGTTCCAGGGCACAGCCGATGCAGTGAGGCAATCGCTGAAGCATATTCACAAAAACGAATTTGATTATGTACTCATCCTCAGTGGAGATCAGTTATACCAAATGGATTTTGGCGCCATGATCGACAACCACCAGAAAAGCGGCGCTGATATTTCCATTGCCACCATTCCTGTTGCTGAAAGAGATGCGCCGGAGTTTGGAATTTTAAAATCAAATGAACAACACCTGATCACTTCTTTTATAGAAAAACCCAACAAATCATTATTGCCCAAATGGATTAGCAATACAGGGGAGGAGATGTTGGGACAGGGAAGAATTTACCTGGCATCTATGGGTATTTATATTTTTAACAGGAAGTTACTCTTCGACCTGCTTGAAACAGAAAAAAAAGATGCTGCTGATTTCGGGAAAGAAATCATTCCCGATTCAATAAATAAATACAAAGTAGTTAGCTACCAGTATGATGGTTACTGGACCGATATTGGAAATATATATTCTTTCTTTGAAGCCAATCTTGCGCTCACGCTTGACATACCACCTTTCAACCTGTTTGACAATACAAACATGGTTTACACAAGAGCGAGGATGCTGCCACCTTCGAAGATAAGCGGCACAACGCTTGAACAAACGATCCTTGCCGAAGGAGGTATCATTCATGCACATAAAATTATTAACTCCGTAGTTGGCATCCGGAGCCGCATTGGTATGGGCAGCATTATTATGAGTTGCTATATCATGGGTAACGATTCCTATGAGACGATTGAAGAAATCGCCTATAATTATACGCGGGGAATCCCAAAACTCGGCATCGGCGATAATTGCAATTTAACCAACGTGATCGTTGATAAGGATTGTCGTATAGGCAATAACGTTAACATCAATGGCGGAAATCATTTGCCTGATTCCGATCATTCATTGTATGCTGTAAAGGATGGTATTGTAGTTATAAAGAAGGGGGCTATTATTGAGGATGGGTTTGAGATAAAGTGATTGGTTGATAAAGTTAATACAGGCAACAGACTTGTAAACTATATCAACCCTTTCAACTTATTACCTTTTTCAACTATTATAGAAACTGCTTCCAATAAAACTGCTCGATCCATTTTTTTGCATCAGGGTCATCTTCACTAAACCAGTCCTTTGTATGCTCGTTCAACATGGATTTGAATGTCGCTTTTGTATAAACTTTCTTCGATGTTGTGGGCACGATCAACTTTTCATCAACCTTATCAAAAGTTATTTTAGTTGCGATCCAGGAAGTGTACATCCTGGGAATAGTAAGGCCCAGTATTGTTCCGGGCAAACCATTGATAGAACATGGGCCGCCTGGTATTGTTATCTCATCTGAGTAAAATGCAAAGACGTACACGCTGTCCATGATCTTTCCGAAAGCTTTCCTGCAGTTGTAACCCGCAATAATCCGGTTCTCATTGGAAAGGTGCCATTCGATAACTGGTATGGAATCGTTTATATTAAAATCAGTGCCTGCAACGTTTTTATTCATATTGAATTTACCATTGGCAAAATCGATGTACCATACATTTGATTCATCACTTTTCTTGTACCAATCGGGTATTTTCATATTGGCCTCCCAACGGTCGAATTTATAAATGCTCCTATTATCGGCAAACGTATAAGTAAAATATCCTGTTTTAAAAGTGGGCATGGCTTCTTTCATCATTTCGTCCCACACGCCGGTGCCCATGGTTTTTTTAATATTGGTTTTTACTTCATACTCAATAGTGGCTTTGCTGATGAACACCTGTCCCGTTGATCGGTTAACAAAGAACATTGCAAGCGTTATAAAAAATAATGTAGCTTTCATTTGTTAGTTATTACTCAATGATTATTAATTTGTTTTCTTTGCTTTGTTTTTAAAATCCCATGCAAAACCAACAAGGAAATATCTTTTCAAACGTTCATTCCTTGTTTCGGTAAATTTGGTTCCGTCGAAATAACGATCGATTCCCCTGTTCTGGTTGAGGATGTCCCGCACTTTCACATACAGCGTAAATTCATTGCTCTTAAAAGTACGTTGTGCTTTTGCATTCCACAATGAATTGTTCAGCGCATCGCCGGACTGAGCTGTTTTTTGCCGGTAGTAGTATTGATAGTCAGAAGCTATTGACCATACTTTGTGAATGTATAAAGTTGCGTCAAGCGTTACCGTGTTAGTGATGTAATGATCATGGATATTGTTTTGAGAAGTTTTATTGCTGTTATAATTCAATTCATCCCCGAGAGAAAATTCATATTTCTTATCTTTTGATTTATTGAGATTGAAATTAAAACCGGTCCTGATATTATTAGCGATGATCTTCTGCCCGTTCAGGTAATTATTGAACCTAGTGTAACTAAAATTAGGGCCGAACCATATGCGGCTTTCGATCTTCTTTATTTTACCTCCGCCACCTGCGTAAATATTTACAGATAAATTTCCATTGGTATTGATTGGCCTCGTGGTCTTCTCGCCGGTAGCATAATTGATGTTGATGTTATCCGTAATGGCGTTGCTGGTAATCGCAGCATTTACAGATGCATAAGTCCATAGATCTTTCAGAAAATTATAACTATTGTGCTGAATATTAAATGAATTTGCAAACGATGGCCGCAGATCAGGATTACCAATGTATTGATTGAATTTATCATTATTGTTTCTTAACGGTTGCAGTTGGTTGATCGTTGGTTGCGTGGTGCTTCCCGAATAGTTAAACCTGAAACTGTGATTGGCTTTATAGTTATAAGTAAAACTTGCCATAGGGAAAAAGTTGGTGTACTGCCTCCTGTAATCTCTCTGAACGGTCTCATCTGAAAGATCAAAATTGGTAAAACCGAATCCAGAGCCAAAATTGTATTTTATCTTTTTTAAACTGTAGTTGATCTTGAACGACGGAGTATTGATTAATATGGTTTGCCTGAATCTATTTGTTAGTGAGTCAACAAGGAATTCATATTTGTCGGTTCCAGAAACCTTAGAATGAGTAACCTGGTCGTTTTTACCGTAATTATAAGAAAACTGGTAACCAAGCTCCAATGAATAATTTTTGCTCAATGGTTCAGTATAAACAATTTTAGAAGAAACTTTGTTAGTTGATTTATCCGGCGTGATCATCTGGTCAACCGTTTGCGTGAATCCATAAACGGGATCAAACCCCTGGTTGAAAGTTTGAAGATAATTTGTGCCGTCCGTTTTTAAATAGTTCAGATCGGTTGAAAGTGAGAACGTCCGCCTGGCTTTTTTAAATTTATGCTTGTAAATTATATTTAGTGTAATAGCAGCTTTATCATTTTTATTTCTGCTGGTATCAATGCGCTCATTTATTTTATCGCCAAACTGGTTATTAGTTGATGAACGCCCGATCACTTCGCTTTCTGTATGATAGAAATTTGCAGCCCCTGTAAATTTCAAACTGCTGTTATTTGCAGAGTCCAGTTTTACATCATATGTAAGTTTGGTTTTAAAATTATATCTTTTGATGTTGGTGGCATCATCGGCATCTGTGTTTAAAACGATACTGTCATTTCCGCGTTCCTGCGTAAGTGTTTTGGTTATGTTTTCATAGTCCTGCTCATTGTACCTCGGGGAAAAATTAAGCGTTTGTTTGCCGTTCCATTTATTGCTATACTGCATCCCTGTATTAATATTCTTTATGAATCCATTTTCAGTATTTACATAAGGCTCATCGTCAGTACTGCCTCCACGCCACATAAAATTCATACCACCATCTTCGTCCATATTCATAGAAACATTATCATTTCCACCGTATTTTTCATTGTCCTGCCAGCTTAAGCCGTCCTGGCCTGTATTGCCTGTTAGGAAAAAAGCAGATAACTTTCGTTTGCCCCTGAAAGTACTGTACATGAGATTGTTGTTATAACGGTCATCAATGTCTTTCTGCAAGCCCCCCGCGACATCTATTTTCCCGAAATACCCTGTCTTCTTATCTTCTTTCATTTTTAGGTTAATGGTTTTGTGTTTCTCACCGTCATCAATACCCGTAAATTCAGCCTGATCACTTTTTTTGTCAAATACCTGTACTTCTGATACTGCATCGGCCCGCAGGTTTTTTATTGCCATACCCGGATCATCACCAAAGAATTCTTCTCCATCTACCAAAACCTTTTCCACTTTTTCACCCATTGCTTTTATCTCTCCGTTTTTATCTACCTGTATGCCCGGAAGTTTTTTAAGTAGCTCTTCCACATTTGCATTGGCACTCACTTTAAAGCTATCGGCTGTATAAATCGTCGTATCGCCTTTTATTTTTATCGGGCTGCCGCTTTTAAGGATGATGGCCGTTAATAATTTACTCTTGGAAGTAAGCGGAATGGTTGCCAATGTTTCGTCCTCACTCTTTATCTCAATATTATCGACGTAATCGCCAAACAATGGATGCATGACCATCAGTATATATGGCCCTTTATTGATACCAATAAAACTATAAGAGCCATCAGGGGCGGTCCTTGTAAACTTTTTCAATACAGAATCTTTGGGAGAAAGCAGTGCAACAACAGCATTGCTAACTGAAATATTGGCAACCGTATCTTTTACGCTGCCTTTTAGTTTTGTTGATTGCGAGTACGAAAAATTAAAAAGGAGGAGGAAAATAATCAGAACGCCTGTGTTTTTTAGCATGTGTAAGTTTTGATCGGTGTAGTGAATAAAATTGCTATATTATACCCGCTATGCAAAGCAACATTACTTAAATTTACGTTAAATCAAATTTTACACAGGCGGCAACAATTTTTTTTAAGATGGCTTACGAAGATGAACATTTCATTGATACTGCAAAACTTGTCTGGAATTATTCTTTTTTTAAAGAAGAAGATATAGAGCAATTCAGGAATGGTACTTTATGTACGGCCTATGAGAAATTTGGCAGCCATCACCTGCGTGTACTCGATACAGATGGTTTTTATTTTTCAGTATGGGCACCAAATGCAACTGCAGTTTCCGTGATTGGCGAATTCAACGGCTGGAAAAAACAATTGCACCCACTTTTCGTTCGGTTGGATAAATCCGGTATTTGGGAAGGGTTTATTCCAAGGCTAAACAAAGGCGACCTCTATAAATATCATATCACTGGCTTTGAAGGCATTGAAACGGAAAAGGCGGATCCATTTGCGAATTATGCTGAACTGAGGCCAGGAACGGCTTCCGTGGCCTGGTTTTTTGAAAAGGATTGGCATGATGCTGACTGGATGGCCAACCGCAAAAAACACAATGCATTAAATGCTCCATGGAGTGTGTATGAAGTGCATTTAGGAAGCTGGATGAGGCCAGAAAAAAACAATGAGAACTTATTTAATACCTACGCACAAGTAGCAGAAAGGCTGGTTCCCTACGTAAAAGCAATGGGATTTACCCACGTTGAATTTATGCCGGTCATGGAATTTCCTTTTGATGGAAGCTGGGGTTACCAGGGGGCGGGTTATTTCGCTGCAACCTCACGCTTTGGCACACCCGAAGAATTCATGTACGTGGTTGAACTCCTGCACCAAAACGGCATTGGTGTTATCCTGGATTGGGTTCCTTCTCATTTCCCGAATGATGCGCATGGGCTTTATAAATTTGATGGAACGCATACCTATGAATACAATGACATGCGCAAAGGATTTCATCCCGACTGGAACAGCTATATTTTTAATTACAGCAGGGGAGAAGTAAAATCCTTTCTTATAAGTAGTGCACATTTCTGGCTCAATAAATATCATGCAGACGGCATACGTGTGGACGCAGTGAATTCTATTATCCGGCTCGACTTTTCCAGGAAAGAAGGAGAGTGGGAAAAGAACGAATTGGGCACAAACGAAAATTTAGAGGCCATTGCATTCCTGAAAGAAATGAACCAGGTGATCTATCGTGATTTTCCCGATACACAAACCATCGCAGAAGAAGCATCAGACTGGCCCGGCATTACGAAGCCCGTTAAGAAAGGAGGATTCGGGTTTGGAATGAAATGGATGATGGGCTGGATGCACGACACATTCAGGTATTTCAAACTTCCCCACCTTAAAAGGCCAGCTGCACAGGATACTTTCACTTTCAGCATGATGTATTTTTATGATGAAAAATTTATGTTGCCGCTTAGCCACGATGAAGTGGTTCATGGAAAGAGCCCGATGATCTACAAAATGCCTGGATTTGAATGGGAAAAATTTGCGAACCTGCGTTTATTGTATGCCTGCATGTACACGCACCCGGGAGCAAAGCTGCTTTTTATGGGAAATGAATTCGGGCAAACAACAGAATGGAATTATAAATCGGAACTCGACTGGGAACTGTTACAACATGATTCTCATCATAAATTACAGCTTTGCGTAAAAGATCTGAATCACCTATATAAAAATGAGCCGGCAATGTACGAATACCAGTTCGATCCCAGGGGTTTTGAATGGATAGAAGTGGATAAAAGGAAAGAAGCCATTCTGATGTATAAAAGAAAGGGCAAACACCGCGATGAGGACCTGCTGATAGTGGTCAATATGTCAACCCAGGATTTTACGAAGTGGAAAATACCTTTAAAAGGTAAAAACCACTGGAGAGAATTGTTCAATAGCAACGCAGTTTCCTATTGGGGCACAGGTAAAAATACGAATGAGCACCTGACTGTAATACCAATTGATAAAAAAAAGAAGATCTGTGAAATAATAATTGATATTCCAGCGTTATCTGCTATGATATTCCGTTAAAGAATTCGCTACCTCTGAAAACACTATAATGAAACACCTCTTAATCACTATACCCCTATGGGTATCCGTATCTGTTCATGCGCAAAATACTGATAGCGCTCAATTCTACTTCAAAATAGGATTAACTGAAAAAACAGCAAAGAGGTATCTTGCCGCTTCCCAGGCATTTGAGAAAGCAATTAAATTTAATCCTTCATATGGAGAGGCCTTCCTGGCAAATGGTTATACAAACCTGGAAATGAGAAAACTGGATGCTGCGAAAGCTTGTTTTACCAAAGTAAATGAAATTGAACCCGCTAATCAAGCCGCTGCTAAAGAGTTGATGGAGCTTTATTTTTCCTACAGGCAATTTGCTAAAGCCATGGAGTTTGCACAGAAATGTCCGAATTGCGAAAATTCTTTACGCATCATTGGCCTGTGCAATTACCAGGCAGAAGATTATCCTCAGGCAGAAAAAACGCTGAAAGCCGCATTGGCCAAAAGTCCCGGCGATGCCGAACTAACATATACCCTTGCACGCACTTACCTTGATATGGATGAATATACAAAAGCCATCCCATGGTTTGAAAAAGCAATTAAAATGGATGGAGCCAAAAACAGCTGGATGTATGAACTGGGGCTACTGTATTATAACCAGGATGATTACAAAAATGCAATGGCTTCGTTTGCAATGGCTGCTGATAACGGCTATGTACAATCGAGTGATTTCAAAGAAAACCTCGGGTACGCATGCCTGTATAGTGGCGAATATGAAAAAGGAGAAAAATTGTTATTGGATATATACGCAAAGAAGCCAGGAAACAAAGATATTTTACGGGACATGGCAGAAATTTTTTATAAACAAAAACAACTGGACAAATCCCTGACTTACTGCCAGAAGTTACTGGAAATAGATACGAACGACGGCAAAGCTTTGTACCAGGCAGGACTGGTGTTTCAGAAAAAAGGCGAAAAGAACCGTGGACAGGCAATGTGTGACAAGGCAATTGCAATGGATCCCACACTCGATAACCTCAGAAGGAAAAAAGAAATTAGTGGTTTATAAACCAAACAATAGTTTTGTTTGACGATTGATGATTACAGGACACAGCCGGGAGCGAAAGCTTCCGGCATTTTATTTTGCATCATTAAAAACTTCTGCGATCATGCACCTTGCACTGCCTCCGCCACATGTTTCTATGGTATCAAGGGGCGTATGCAGGATTCGATTATAAGACGAAAGTTTGTTCACCTGTTCACTCGTCAGAGAATGAAAGGCCTGGGTAGACATCACCAACAACAACTCAGCATCCTCGTTTGCTACCTGCAGCATGTTGCCGGCAAAACGATCCAGTTGTTCAAACGTTATTTCGATGATCTCTTTTTTTGTTTTAACAAGCAACAGCCTGATCTTTTCCCTTTCTATTTTATCTTCAATAGCTTGAAGACAAATCACAACAAATGCATCAGCTATGCACATCATAACATTGCTGTGGTAAATGAGATTACCGTATTGATCTTTTGATAAAAAACTTACCGGTAAATAATTCGTGATCCTGCAGAATTCACGCAGGATTCTGATATCTGTACGCGAAGAAATACTGGCATACACAATTTTATTCGTACGATCCAACACCATGCTGCCGGTACCTTCAAGGAATGAACCTTGTTTCTCATAATAACTAAGATCATGAATGGTATCCAGATGGAATTTTTTCTTGATTATTTCAAGTACATGTTCCTTTCGCTCCAGGCGCCGGTTGGAAGCAAACATCGGGTACAAAAAAATACTATTATCTTCATGAAAACTGATCCAGTTATTCGGGAAAATAGAATCCGGTGTCGCAGGTTCCAGACTATCTTTCACTACCGTTACATTAACTCGATTCTCCTCCAACAGGTTTACAAAAGCATTGAATTCCTCCAGGGCTTTCTCCTGCACGTCAGTGCTGGTAAGCTCCTTTTGAAATGCATTGTTGACGGCTGTTTCTGCGTTAAACATGAAATTAACCGGTTGGATCATCAGTAACTTTGAAGCCTGCATGTTTATATTTTCAGTTTCAATGTTTCTTTGCAAATTCCATTTCACCTGCTTCAATCTTAAACGCTAAATTATTTTCTGCCGGCGGAATAGGGCAGCTAAATCCAGTCATGTATGCACAGTAGGGATTATAGGATTTATTAAAGTCAATAATTAAGGTATTATTTTTTATATCAGTTATAATAAAATCAAGATACCTGCCACCGCCATAGCTTTTTTCACCACTCGTAAGGTCAGTAAAGGGAACGAAGAGGTAGTTCTTAAACGCTGTGTCGGCCATTAATTTTTCACTTTGGTAAATTGTAAGCCTGAGTGCTGTTTTATTGATTCTGAAATAAAGCATACCATATCGGTAGTATTTCGTTTTCCTGGTGCCGGAGGTTTTCATAATGAACCCTGCAGTATCATTTATTTTTTCGAAGCGTGCAGCAACCCTGTATTTTTTGTCAACCCTGTAAAATTTAATAAGCTTTTTGTCTGTTCCTTTCACTACTTCATGAGAAGCCACGTAATTTTGTTGGTAACGTTCGAGGCTATCAATAAAAGCCACCTGTTGTGCAGCAGCAGTGATACCGGCTAGCAGGTAAAGCGCAACAGCAAAAAACGATTTCAATGTTAAGAGGTTTAATTCATCATCAATACATTCACACTCCGTTGTAAAATATTGAATGCTATTTCAGCCATCAGGTTTTCTTTATCCAGCGTGGGATTTACTTCTGTTATCTCAAAGCAACAAACCTTCCTGTTCTGCATGAATTTGCTGATAAGATCTTCTGCCTCTCTTTCTCTTAATCCATTGCTAACAGGTGTGCCTGTTCCCTTGGAAATAGAAGAATCAAGGCTATCAACATCGAAGCTCACGTAGATATCAGTGCAATCACTCAGGTAACGAAGTACTTTGCGGCTAACATTCTCAGCCCCGTTGCGGCGTACATCGCTTGTCGTTATTACCTTCATACCATGTTTTTCGATCAGGTGCTTCTCTTCTTTTTCAAAATCCCTCAACGAAATAAACACCACATCTTCGGGCAAAACTTTTTGGTTTATTTTTCCAAGTGTTTTCAACTGCTCCCACATCCTGGCTGTTTTTTCATCCAGGTCGTGAACTTTCATTTCTTCATTATCCTCTGCAATTGCGGTTGCGAGTGGCATACCATGCATATTGCCTGAAGGGGTTGTATAAGGCGTATGAAGGTCTGCATGGGCATCAATCCAGATCACACCAAGTTTACTTTTTGGTTTGGCCATTTTAATACCTGCAATGGTTCCTCCTGCATTACTGTGATCACCACTGAGGATTACAGGAAAGAAATTGTTTTTTAAGCTATCACAAACGGCCTTGCTTATGCGCTCGTACATACTAACGACTCCCTGTATGCGCTTCGCATAGGGTGATTGAATGGGTTCAAACAACAAATTATTCTGTGATTCGATTTTCTCAGAAGGGAAGTGCACAAAAAAGTTGCTCATAAAATCCAGGGCAGCGATTTTTATGGCATCAACACCAAGGCTGGCGCCACGTGTTCCAGCTCCAATTTCAGAAGGCACTTCTATAAGTTTGATATTTTTCATATAGCTCGAAAGATTTAATATCTAAGATTTAAGATTCAGGCATGTTTTCACATCTTAAATCTTACATCTTACATCTTACATTTTTAGAGGATTAATTCCTCTTATACTACCAACAGTTTTTATTATTTTAAATCGCACAAACATATCTTCTTTGTACCATTTTTCCTGTCTTGTTTTTTTAATCACTTCTACATGTTCTTTCATGCCATAGGCAAATGCTTTCATATCGGCAGCTGTTTCCCAAATACTAAATGTTGCCTGTTTTATCCACGGAATTTCGCCGATGCCAACGGACATGATAAAACCTTTGGATCCCGGCATTTTCTCAGCAACGGGTGCAACATGTTGCCAGAAATATTTGAGTTTATTTAGCCTGATGCTGGCTCTTGTTAAAACGGCCATTACCCCGCTTTCCTGTGGCAACTGACCCGTACTTTTATCAAATTCGCCGAACACTTTCTTTCCATCCCAAAAGCCATGACCTTCGATAGGGATCAACAATATCGTAAAGGTTTCGCAATTAAAAAAATGCAACCAGCCCGAAATGAAGCCGCCATATAGATTTTTGAGTATATTTTTATCAGCATTTTCAACAAAGCCTGAAGGATACACCGAAAGGATGGCCCATTGCCGCAGGTCAGGCTTTTTATCAAATGTGCCATTCCGGCCCGAGCCCATCAGTTTAAAAAAACTTATCTTCTTATCAAACCATAGCGGGAACCGGTGTATGACCATCGCAAAGAATGCAAAAGGAACTAATAACCTGGGATAACGTATAATGGTGAGCGATACCTGCATGAATTACATGGTTGTTAAGGGCATGTAGGGTTTTTCGGATAAATTGAACAGCTATGCGCAATTATTTCAATTAACAACTTTCAAGGCTCATTGTTCGGGAATATGAATTCGCAGCAGCAGGTACCCGAAGAAAAATAAAAAGATGAATGGTGAAGTTCCGGAGATCTCACCATCCACTTTATTCCTTTAATTGATCCCGAATTAGCGAAGGCAAGTGCTACTTAAAACTGCTCCAACCTGCTAAAGAAAAATGAAGCTTCTATCGCTGCATTTTCATCGCTATCACTTCCGTGAACAGCATTCTCTCCAATAGATGCTGCATATTTTTTACGGATTGTTCCTTCTTCAGCATTCGCAGGATTTGTTGCACCAATCAGCTTCCGAAAATCTTCCACTGCATTATCTTTTTCAAGGATGGCAGCCGTTATTGGGCCGCGGCTCATAAACTCCACGAGTTCGCCGTAGAAGGGGCGTTCTTTATGCACTTCATAAAATTGTCCCGCCTTTTCAGTGCTAAGATGGGTCATCTTCATTGCTACGATGCGGAACCCTGCAGCATTTATCATTTGTAAAATGCCTCCTGTACTTCCTTTTTCGGTTGCATCGGGTTTGATCATGGTAAACGTTCTGTTCGTCATTTTTTGGTTATTTTTGGCGGCAAAGCTAACCAGTAAATCCCATAAAAAATACAAGCAGGCTCTTAAAAACCAGCGCAGGGTTTTTGTTAAAAAAATTACCCAACATAATATTGCTCCGCGTAAAGAATTCAATCTGGATTTTTACCCCTACTTTTGCGCCGCCTTTATGCAATCAATAGATAATATATACCCGAAGCTTACAAAGAATAAAAAGATCGTAATAACCATGCACCAGAAACCCGACGCTGATGCGATGGGTTCTACTCTTGGCCTTTACCATTTTTTAAAACAATTCGGTCACCAGGCCACAGTAATTTCTCCAACAAACTGGGCTTCCTTCTTAAACTGGATGCCGGGTTGCAAGGAGGTGCTGGACTACGAAAGAGATACAGAAAAAGCAAATACATTCCTGGATAACGCAGATTGGATCTTTTGCCTCGACTTTAATGTGCTTGGACGGACAAAAAGAATGGCTGAGAAATTATCCTCGGTCAAGGGAGAAAGAATATTGATGGATCATCACCAGGAACCACAGGCAGATGCTTTTACCTATGGCATTAGTGATACAGGCAAAAGTTCTACCTCGGAAATGGTTTTCGATTTTATTGTTTCATCCGGCCATTCGGAAAAAATAAATAAAGACATTGCTCAATGCATTTATGCTGGTGTAATGGCCGATACAGGTTCATTCAGGTTCCCTTCCACAACTGCAAGTGTACACCGGATGATTGCTGAACTAAAAGACAGGGGGCTTGACCACAGCCAGGTACACGAAGCGCTTTTTGACAATTTTTCTGAAAATCGTTTCAGGTTCATTGGCCAGGTGCTGTTAAACAGGATGGAAGTGTTTTATGAATACAACACTGCACTGATAGCTGTACCTGCACAGGACCTTGTAAAATATGATATCAAGACAGGCGATACAGAGGGCCTCGTAAATTATCCATTAAGCATTGAAGGGATCAAACTTGCTGCGATTATCATTGACCGTGGTGAAGAACGCAAATGCTCATTTAGAAGCAAAGGTGATTTTGATGTAAACAGCTTTGCCCGTAAATATTTTGGTGGCGGCGGACATTTTAATGCAGCCGGTGGCCAAAGCAAAGAGCCACTGGAGACAGTGATCGAAGATTTTAAAAAAGCAATGAAAGAGAACAGGGATCAATTAAGCACTTATAAATTTTAAATATAAAAACGATGCGAAAAATTTCTTACGGAATGTTGTTATTGACCATGCTGGCCTTTTCAGCCTGCCAGAACAGGGAATTTAAAAAAGGTAAAAATGGTATTGAATATCAAATTATTTCCAGTGGTAGTGGAGACAAGATCAAGGTCGGTGAATTTATGCAAATACATGTTGGCCAGCTTTACGCAACAGGCCAAAAAGATTCCCTGTTGCAGGATTCAAGAACAGAAGGCGGGCCATTGATCGAACAAATGGATTCTCTTTCTACTCCACAGGCTTATTTTGAAATTTTACAGCAGCTACGCAAAGGAGATAGTCTTACCTTAAGGATATTGACTGATTCCGCATTTGCTAAATCGCCGGACCGCATGCCGAAATTTTTTAAGAAGGGCCATTATTTACTTACAACTGTAAAAGTGCTGGATGTTTTCAAGACAAGACAGGGTGCAGATAGTGCCAGGTTAAGCCAAATGAAAATAACACAGGCAAAGGATTCCATCAGGAATATTGAAACGATGGCAAAGGATGATAAGACGCTGCAACAATATTTTACGAAAAATAATATTAAAGCAGTGAAGACGCCGCTGGGTGCTTATGTTGAAATCATACAACCCGGAACCGGGCCAAACATTGATACCGCTGTAATTGCTTTGATCAAATACACCGGAAGAACCATTGATGGCAAAGAGCCTTTTGACAGCAATACTGACAGCAGTAAAGGACGCACCGAGCCGCTGAAAGTGAATATGACCAAAGACCGTATTCCCGGAACAATCACAGTAATAAGGGGCTGGACGGATGGGTTACCTTACTTAAATAAAGGCGCTAAAGCAAAACTGTATATTCCTTCTGCATTAGGATACGGAGCACAAAGCCAGGGAGATGCAATCCCAGCTAATTCGATCTTAATTTTCGACGTTGAAGTAGCAGGCATCCAAAGCAAGGAAGAGGCAAAAGCAATAGCTAAAGAAATGGTGGAAAAAAATAAATTAAAGCAAAAAGCTTTCGTGGATAGTATGACAAAAGCAAGGAGTGCGGACAGTGCTGCGGCGGCAGGGCAAAAAAAATAATTAGTAACCAACGATGATAAATAAAAGCCGCTTCCCTAACCAGGAAGCGGTTTTTTATATGCATTCATTAAGCTGATCACCTGCACAGCTTCTTTCACATCATGCACCCTCAAAATTGAAGCGCCGTTTTGTATTGCAATTGTGTTTAACACCGTCGTGCCATTTAACGCATCCTGCGGGCTGATATTCAATGTCCGATAGATAGTGCTTTTCCTTGAAAGGCCTGCCAGCAAAGGTTTTCCCAATAAACTAAACAGGTCCAGTTGCTCAAGTAATGTAAAATTGTGGCTGATCGTTTTGCCAAATCCGAATCCCGGATCAATGATCACATCGGTTATGCCTGCACGCCTGCATTCATTTGTTTTCGCAATGAAAAAATCAAGCACTTCTTTTACAACATCATCATACACCGGATCAAGCTGCATGGTTTCAGGTATTCCTTTCATGTGCATGCATACGTATGGCACTTGCAGAGAGGCAACTGTTGGTATCATTTCCCGATCCATTTCACCTGCACTGATATCATTGATCATATCTGCTCCTTCAGCTACCGCTGCCCTTGCAACAGCACTTTGATAAGTATCTACAGAAATGATCGATTGCGGAAATGCAGCACGTATATTTTTAACAACAGGTATGACCCTTTTTATTTCATCTTCTGCTGAGATCCTTTTACTTCCCGGCCTGCTACTTTGCCCGCCGATATCAAGTATGCGGGCACCATCATCGATCATCTTTTTTGCCAGTGCTAAAATTCCATCATGTTCCAATGACAAATGCCCTTCATAAAATGAATCAGGCGTGGCATTGATGATGCCCATTACAACAGGCGTTTCAATTTTAATAATTTTTCCTTTGCAGTTAAGCGTGAACATTGACGGAGTAATTGTAATTTTGAATATTGTATTGTTTAAAATTTAATCTCTAACTGATTCTCATGCTGAGCAAAGTACTTAGATTCTTTTCATTTGCACTTCAGCCTGGGAACAATTTTCAAATAGGGCAGGTTAGTTTTAAACTGACATACAAATGTGCAGATTATTCATGAGCAAATGATAAAATAAAGATGACGACGAACGAACAGTATGACAAAGTAGTGGCGGTTTGCAGGAATACATTTTTGAAAAAGACCAGTGATTACGGTACTTCCTGGAGGGTGTACAGAACCATTTCAATTGCCGACCAGATATACATCAAGGCTAAACGCATCCGTACCATACAGGAAAAAAAACAACAAAGAATTGAAGACGGGATAAAAAGTGAATTTGAAGGAATGCTCAATTATTCCATCATTGGCCTGATACAGCTTGACCTTAACAGTGATGAACGTGAACAATTGCCAGTGCAGGAAGTGGAAAAATATTATGATGCGAAAGCAATGGCTGCAAAGAAACTAATGAATGACAAGAACCATGATTATGGTGAAGCATGGAGGGATATGAGCCAGGAAAGTTTTGTTGACCTGATCCTGGCCAAATTACTTCGTATCAAACAAATTATTTCCAATGAAGGAATAACCATAGCAAGCGAAGGTATTGATGCAAATTATTTCGATATTTTAAATTATTCAGTTTTTGCCCTGATCCTAATCGATGAAGGAAAACAAAATAAATAAACAATGAAAGCAGCAGTAACGATCATCCGGGTTTTAACCGGCCTCTTATTTATCTTTTCAGGATTGGTAAAAGCAATAGACCCGTTGGGGCTCGCTTATAAAATGCAGGAATTTTTTGAAGCCTGGGGCCAAACAAGTTCATTAAGACCTCTCATGAATGCGCTTGACGGTTATGCTGTTGGATTTTCTATTATCATGATCACACTCGAAGTGGTTGTTGGTGTGGCATTGCTGCTTGGATGGCAGAAAAAACTGACTGCATGGATATTGGTTTTGCTCATGTTATTTTTTACTTTCCTTACAAGCTATGTTTTGTTTACAGGGAAAATAAGGGCCTGTGGTTGTTTTGGAGATTGCATTCCACTCACTCCAATGCAAACATTTACAAAAGACATCGTGCTGCTGCTTTTCGCTTTCTTTTTATTATTCAACACCGAATATATTTCACCGGTGGCAAAACCCCTTGTCAATTCGCTCCTTGTTCTTACGGCAGCAATTCTAACATTGCTCTTACAGTTTCACGTTATGAAACACTTGCCACTCGCCGACTGCCTTCCATTTAAAAAAGGTAATAATATTTTGGAACTGAGGAAGATGCCTGCTGATGCAATTCCTGATAAGACTGATTTTATTTTTTATTATGAAAAAGACGGCGTGAAGAAGGAGTTCAGTTCAGCTAATTTACCTGACAGTACCTGGAAATACAAAGAGCGAAAAGATATTATCATAAAAGGAAAGAATAATATTCCGTTGATCAATGATTTTTCCCTGACAACAGAAGAAGGGGGAGATGCAACGGAATCCATTCTTAATGAGCCAGGTGAATATTATTTATTCTTTGTAAAAGAATTGCCTGATAATACAGATAAATGGCTGAATGAGTTTAAGGCATTGTCAGAAAAAGCAGTAACAATGAAGCGCAGCATGTTTATAGTTACATCGCAAAAAAATGTAGTCGCCGATTTTATGGAAAAGAATAAGATAACCATTGAAGGAGTATTGACCTGTGATGTTACCGCTATAAAAACCGCAGCAAGAGCCAACCCTACTTTATACCTGATGAAAGGGCCGGTGATACAGGGCAAATGGTCCTGGGCAGACCTGGACGAAGCAAAATAAGAAATAAGAAATGTGAAATAAGGAATAAGGAAGTAAAAAAATGTAGCGACGCTGGCTTTCTGATTCCTTATTTCTTTTTCCTTATTTCTTATTCCTTATTTCTTGATCCTTATTTCTTGATCCACATTAAAATGAGAATAATTAAACGTGAAGTTCATCCTTAAAAGAACATTCTATTCTGTACTGGTTTTACTAGGCGTTGTATCGTTAATTTTCGTCATGTTCCAGGCTTTCGGCGACCCGGCAAGACTGATAGCGGGACAAACAGGAGACAAGAAGACGATGGACAATATTCGCAAGGATCTTTACCTTGACCAACCAAAATGGAAGCAGTTTTTGAATTACCTAAATGATGTTTCCCCAATATGTTTTCATTCACAGGAAGCGATAAATAAAAAGAAACTGCGTGGATTTTTTATTGGGGGAAATAAAAAGTTTGGCCTCAAGGTTCCATATCTTGGCCGCAGTTATCAAACAAAAAAAGAAGTTGGAAGCATATTACTGGATGCATTACCCGGTACCATCGTGTTGGCTTTGGCTGCTATGCTCTTTGCCTGTATTGTAGGAATTGGCCTCGGTGTGATCGCTGCAATTAAAAAAGATAAATGGCCCGATCATATGGCGATCTTCAGCAGTATTGCCGGCATATCCGCACCTTCTTTTTTTATGGCAATCATCATTGCTTATTTCTTTGGCGTTGTGTTGCATGCTTACACCGGTCTAACCCTTACCGGTAGTTTATTCGAAACAGATGAGGTGACGGGCGAAAAATATATAGTCCTGAAAAACATTATCCTTCCGGCATTTACTTTAGGAATCCGGCCGCTGGCGATCATCACGCAACTCACACGCAGTTCAATGCTGGATGTGCTGGGCCAGGATTATATTCGCACTGCATATGCAAAAGGATTGAGCCGAAGAACCATTATTGTAAAACATGCACTAAGAAATGCCCTTAACCCGGTAATTACGGCCATTACGGGCTGGTTTGCAGAATTGCTTGCAGGTGCTTTTTTTGTTGAATATATTTTTGGGTGGAAGGGTATTGGTAAAACGACGGTAAATGCACTTGAAAAGCTGGACTATCCTGTAGTAACAGGTGCGGTTCTTTTTAGTGCATGCATTTTTATCATTATCAATCTTGCTTCTGATTATTTATACAAAAAAACAGATCCCAGGATCAATTTGTAATATTAAAAGCCGTTTATCGTTTAAAATTGTAACAAACATGCTGATAAATAACTTCGAATGAAACCTTTCTTCATATTGTGCTTTATTTTCCTTTCATCAATTGCAGGTGCCAGGAATTTTTACGTCAATCCCTCTTCAGATTCGGCAAAACAACTGGGAACCCTTACCAATCCCTGGAAGGAACTTGAAATGGTAAATGCATTTATGAAGTCGTTCAAGCCGGGCGATTCGATTTTCTTAAAAAGGGGAGCGATATTTCATACCGCACTTGAGATTCGTTGTTCAGGCACAGAAAAAGCACCCATTGTGTTTACCTCATATGGCAATTCACTTGTTAGCCCCTTATTCCTTTTCAGGGGAAGCAAAACAGCGGAAAATTTTAGTGCTGTGAAGTTTATCAATTGCAGGTATATTGTATTTGAAGGACTGCAAATTACCGATGACAGGATAGATGCAAAAGATCACGCCGTACAGGCTAATATTGCTGTTGCTATAAATATTGACAACAGCGATTTTATTACGATCAGGAAAATCGACGTCTCACTGGTAGGGGTAGGTGTAAATGTGGTAGGAAATAAAAACCTGGTTGATAGCTGCAAATTCAAAAACCTGAGAATGATTAAAAATACCCCCGGGGGTGACGATGATTATGGCGCTAATCCGGTAGTGTTGGCTGGATCGGGAAATACAGTTTCAAATTGCTTTTTTAAGGAATGCTGGGCCAATAGTTTTGACTATACTTATGATGGCGGCGCAATTGAGGTCTTCGGGCCGGTAACCGATAGCAACCGGATAATAAACAATACAGCGATCAATTGCGATGGCTTCATGGAGATCGGTAGCCTAACAGGTGGCTCATGTAATAATATCCTTGTATCCGGCAATACAATCATCAATTGTGGTGAGCTCGTTTACATGAGCACAGATGGAAAATATAAAATTTCCGTTCATAACCTGCAATTTTTCGACAATGTCATTATCCACTCTGTGCATCAACTAACGCATCCCACAAGTATGATCGGGATGAAAACCGCTTCAGATTCAAAGGGCATTGTCAATCTTCAAAATAATATTTTCTGGCTCAGTTCCGGTATAGATGTGGCCAGGAATTCCCAGTTTACAAATGGGCAGATGGTACACCGCAACAACATTTATTATCTTCCGGCAGGTAAGCTCAATTTTATAGCTGATACTTCCGACCTGATCCTTAATAAAAATTCTCCCATCTCAAAGAAACTCCTCGCCATGCATCCCGAATTTTCGGATATGGACCAGTATCCCTACATTCTTCTCCTTAAAAAACTGGACCGGTTTATTTTCTGATACCACGTAAATCCACTGCATAGAATTAAGTAAAAATACCTGTTTTACTTCATGTCGTATTTATATTACAAGATTTCTACAGGCTTGCCGACATAGCAAACTTTATATATGTAGACCTTTGTAATTCATTACGTTAACTGTTAATTTCCGTAATCATTTTTAGATCTGGTTAAAAAATGCTTTGTTGGTTCAGCAATAAGTATAATTTCCTAAATAATTCGGCGTTGTAGTCATCACATAGCTAAAAAATATTTCGATCATTTAAAAAGCTCAGCCCCTGGTTGAGAATTATCAAAAGCAGATCCAATAACCAACTTTAAAAAAACGGCAGGCCACGTAAGCCTGATTTGTAAAATCCAATAACCACCAAAACCTGAAAAACCATGAAGCCGCAATTAATCATCAAGTCCTACCTGCTTGGAATGTTCCTCTTTATTGCCGGGATTGCAAAAGCCACAAACTATTATGTCGATCCTTCTTCCACTGCGTCTACGCAAAACGGTGCGCTTGCCACACCATGGAGAACACTATCCCAGGTACAAAGTGCGATGAACTCATTTGTTGCCGGAGATTTTATCTATTTTAAAAGAGGGGAAACTTTTTCTGGTTCGCTAAACATTACCAAAAACGGTACGGCTGCTGCACCAATTACATTTGCTACTTATGGTTCAAGTTCAGCTTTGCCGGTATTTACGTCAACAACTGCTGATGATCTTTTTACCTGTAACAACCGTTCATACATTGTATTTGATGGATTCAAGATCACAGATCCCACATTAGATCCGAACGACAGAAATCAACAGGCAAACATCCTTCGTGCCTTTGAACTTGATGGTTGCACTTATGTTACAGTAAAGAACTGTGACATTTCTCTTGTTGGTGTTGGTATCAATATGGTGAGTAATTACTGCACAATGGATCATAATACCATTGGCAATTTAAGGATGATCAGGAATACTCCAGGTGGTGATGACGATTATGGTGCTAACCCTGTTGTTATTTCAGGTTCAAATAATAATGTAACAAGTAACTATTTTAAAGATTGCTGGGCTTACAGTTATGATTACACGTACGATGGTGGTGCCATAGAAGTATACGGAGCAGGCAACAATGGAAATAAAATCATGTACAACACAGCGGTAAACTGTGATGGCTTTATGGAAATTGGCTACAATGGTGGCGGCACAAGTGACAATAACATGGTTGCTTATAATAAAATCGTAAACTGCGGCGAACTTGTTTATATCAGTAACAGCGGAACTTACGCAACTACTGTAAACAACCTTCAGTTCTTTAACAATGTTATTGTTCACACAGTTAACCAGCTTACAATGCCTACCAGCATGATTGGAATGTCTGCATCATCAAGCACGGCCAATATTGTGAATTTAAAAAATAATATTTTTTGGTTAACAACAGGTATTGATGTTGCCCGGAGTGGGAAATTCTCAGGCTCACAGCTAACTCATGAAGATAATATTTACCATTTAGGCACTGGAAGTATTTTAAATTTTACTATTGGTTCCACAGAAATGACAACATCTGCAGTTCTTTTTACAAATACAAATCCTTCGGATCCTACAACATGGGATTATGCACCACCAACAGGAAGTCCGGCGATTGATTTTGGACAAAACTTAGGTATCACAAAAGATTTTGCGGGCAATACAGTTCCTGCTGTTCCTAATGCAGGAATCCTGGAATCTGGGAGCGCAGCAGCTCCACTTGCGGCCAGTTCATCTGCAGGCAGCATCAGCTGTAATGGCGGAACGACCACGGTAACGGTAACCGCTACAGGCGGTACGGCTCCTTACACCGGTACCGGCTCATTTACAAATGTTGCCGCGGGGCCTCGCACCTATACAGTAACAGACGCAGCTGGCGGAACTGCTTCAACTACAATAACGATATCTCAACCTGCTGTTTTAGCAGCAACGCTCTCTGCAGGTACGATCCCTGTTTTCGGTGGAACTACTACAGTAACGGCAAGCGCTAGCGGCGGAACGGCACCATACACTTATAAATTAAACAGCGGTTCTTACCAATCATCGAATACGTTTACAGGTGTTCTTGCAGGCACTCACACGGTAACTGTGAAAGATGCAAATGGCTGTACTACTTCTGGTTTAACCATTACCATTACACAACCCGCAGCTCTGCAACTTGCGGCAGCTTCAACGGCGGGTACAATCAGTTGCAACGGAGGTTCTGTTACTGTTACAGTGACTGCCACGGGCGGAGTTGCTCCATACACAGGAACGGGTAACTTTACTGTAACTGCAGGCACTTACACATATTCTGTTTCCGATGCCAGCGGTGCTACCGCAACTACTGCTATCACGGTATCAGAACCTTCAGCAATAGCGGTGACACTTTCTGCAGGCACGATTGCAATAAACGGTGGAACAACTACATTAACTGCAAGTGCTACTGGCGGTACGGGTGCTTATTCTTACAAACTGAACAGTGGTTCTTACCAGTCATCCAATACATTCTCTAACGTTGCCGCAGGTACGCATGCTGTAACAGTAAAAGATGCCAATGGATGTACCAGGGTTAAAAACATTACAATTACTGAACCGCAGCAATTGGGTGCATCTTCTACGTCAGGTACGATAGGTTGTAATGGCGGAACAACCACAGTAACGGTATCGGCTACTGGTGGAGTAACTCCCTATTCAGGTACAGGCACTTTCTCTGTAACTGCAGGAACTTACAACTATACAGTTACCGATGCGAACGGTGCTACTGCAACCAGTTCCATATCCGTGAGCCAACCAGCCTCAATTACAGTTACGCTTTCTTCAGGAACAATAGCTGTATTTGGCGGTACCACAACATTGACTGCGAGTGCAACGGGCGGTACTGGCGCTTATACTTATAAATTGAACAGCGGTGCCTATCAGGCTTCTAATACATTTACCAATGTTACAGCAGGCACTCACTCTGTGACAGTGAAAGATGCAAACGGATGTACATCGGCACAAACAATTACCATAACGCAACCGGAAGCACCAGCCCAATTGCTGGCTTCATCTGCGTCGGCACCCATCAGTTGCAATGGCGGAACAACCACTGTAACGGTGAGCGCTACAGGCGGTACCACTCCATATTCAGGAACAGGTAGTTTCACGGTGAGCGCCGGAACTTATAGTTATACAGTTACTGATGCCACTGGTACAACTGCCACAACATCCATAACAGTTAGTCAACCATCAGCTATTTCAGTTTCAATTGCCGCTGGCTCGATTGCAGTTTTCGGTGGAACAACTACGGTAGATGTAAATGCAAACGGCGGAACTGCGTCGTACGCTTATAAACTGAACAGCGGTTCATACCAGGCATCAAATACATTTACGGGTGTTGCCGCGGGTTCACATGCTGTAACAGTGAAAGATGCCAACGGATGTACTTCAGTTAAAAACTTTACACTTACTCAACCTCCGGCTCCCGTCCAGTTGGTTGCAACAGCCAATGCCGGAACGATCAGTTGTAATGGTGGAACTGCAACAGTAACGGTAAGCGCCAGTGGCGGAGTGGCTCCGTACACGGGTACAGGTGATTTCATCGTTAGTGCAGGAACATACAGCTATACAGTTACTGATGCCAGCGGCGCTACCGCAACAACTGCTGTAACGGTGAACCAACCCACATTAATAACGGTTACACTTTCGTCGGGAACGATCGCTGTATTTGGCGGAACAACAACTTTAACGGCTGCTGCCAATGGTGGTACAGGCGCATACACCTATAAATTGAATAGTGATTCTTACCAGTCATCCAACACATTCCCGAATGTAGGCGCAGGCACACACACAGTTACAGTGAAAGATGCAAATGGTTGCACTTCTGTTCAAACCATCACTATAACACAACCTGTTCAAAATACAATGATTGTGACTGCAACGGCCACACCGATCATTTGTAATGCATCTATTTCTACTATAACGGTAAGCGCTAGTGGTGGAACTGCACCCTATACAGGCACAGGTTACTATACAGGTTATGCAGGTACATATACTTATACCGTAACAGATGCAAATGGTGCTTCCACAAGTACAACCCTGACAATTACACAACCGGCTGCTATTGCTCTATCAGTAAATGCCCCTGCCATTCCAAGGGCGGGGGGAACAACTACAGTAACAGTTAATGCTACAGGCGGGTCCGGAAATTATACCTATAGCTTTAACGGTAGTTTATACCAGGCGTCAAATACATTTGCAAATGTGCTGGCCGGAGTTTATAATGTAAATGTAAAGGACGCAAACGGATGTATAGCGACTACCAGCATTACACTTGTTGATCCCGCTTCAGGAAATTTCAGGATCAATCTGGTTTCGAAGACCAATACAACCTGCAGGGGTAGCCGCACCGGCAGTATAGAGGTGATCGCACTCAATGGACGAGCTCCTTATCAATATAAAATTAACAATGGAAGATATTCATCAAGTAACTTATTCAAAAATCTTGCGACAGGTATTTACAGGGTGTCTGCAAAAGATGCAAACGGAAATGTAGTTTCCCTTGTGACCTTCATCCTCGACAGCAGAACAATTTGTAGCAGGAATGGGGTAGAAGGAGCAGCTTTAAATATCACAGCATTCCCGAACCCAACAGCCGACAGGTTCTCCCTATCCATTCAAAGTGTAAATGATGCAGACGTACTTGTTGAAGTAATGAACCTCAATGGCAGAAAAGTATTTGAAGGAAGGGGTTCTGTTTATAGAAATTATGTTTTTGGAGATAACTTCACGCCAGGAACTTATTTTGTGAGAGTTACACAGGGCAATGATGTAAAAACAACAACATTGATAAAAGGTAAATAGGATGAATCCTGATGCAGCACTAAGTTTTTAACTTGTTTACAAATCCCGGTTACTCAGTTAACCGGGATTTTTTTATATTTTATAAGTGACTTGCCGTGAGAAGGGATAAATACTAACGCATTAAAGTAATTTTAAATACCTAGTTCCCTTATCATGAGCTTTGTATTTAGAGATATTATGAATATGTCGTAGATATATTACAAGAAAAGGACTTAATGGCTTACAAATACCTGTACTTATATGATGAAATTTGTACTAACCAACGAAAACATCATTATCAAAATTAAAAAATTCAATATCGCACAACAGTAAACGTGACAACAGATTGCATTCCAGGTAAGAAATGAATTGAAAGGTCCTCAAGAAAAAAATAAAACACCAATCCTCCAAGATCCTATAAAGACCACACCTCTCCTTCAGTCGGTTCCCCTTTAATTTAATTGTTTTAGAACATACATAAGGTTCAAACGATGTATGATGTAATACCTATGCCCGGGCACGGCATAGCAAACACACTTGATCCTATCCATTTAAAAACTGACCCATCGTTAATAATCTAATAAAGAAACACATGAGGCTTTCGCTGTTTTTATTTTTGATGCTCGTAGGCGGCATCTCAAATGCTACAAATTTTTACGTGGACCCTTCATCAACTGCGTCTACCCAGAACGGTACGCTTGCTACTCCGTGGAAAACCCTTTCCCAGGTTCAAAACAATATGAATTCGTTTAATCCCGGAGATTTTATTTACTTTAAGAAGGGCCAGACATTTACAGGAACTTTGGATATCAGGCGGTCAGGAACAGCCACTGCCCCAATAACTTTTTCGTCTTATGGTACAGATCCTGTCATGCCCATTTTCACAGGAGCTGGAGCTACTATGATCCTGGTGTCGTACCAGCAATATGTTGTTATCAACGGGATAAAAATCATCGACATTACAATGAATCCGGATGATCATGGCGCAGAGGCAAATCTAAGGCTTGCTATCTATGTCGATGGCAGTAGCTATATAACCATTAAAAACTGTGATATTTCTCTGGTAGGTGGAGGAATCAATATCCAGGGAAATAACAATACTGTTGATGGAACTTCTATTCAGAACATGAGAATGATCGTGAATACACCAGGTGGTGATGATGACTATGGCGCTATCCCCATTATCATTTCAGGATCAAATAATATTATTACTAATAATTTCTTCAAGGATGGATATGCTGATAGTTATGACTACACTTATGATGGAGGTGCGATTGAAGTTTATGGGGCATTAAATTCGAATAATAAAATCATGTACAACACAGCTGTAAACTGTGATGGTTTTATGGAAATTGGATATAACAATGGCGGCAACAGCGATAGCAACCTGGTTGCTTATAATAAGATCATCAATTGTGGTGAGCTTGTTTACATCAGCAATAGTGGTTCATGGGCCACATCTGTCATAAACTTGAAGTTTTTCAATAACGTAATTGTCAGTACAGCGAACCTGCTGAGAATGCCGAACACAATGATCGGTATGTCTTCCTCGTCTTCCGTTTCAAATATTATAAACCTGAAAAATAATATTTTCTGGCTAACAGCAGGTATTGATGTTGCTTCCCCTGGAAAATTCACAGGTTCTCAAATGACCCACGAAGACAATATTTATCACCTTGGCCCCAACAGCGTATTAAATTATACGGCAAATAATTCCGAGTTAAGTACTCTGGCTGCAATTTTTACAAATACCAGTTCATCAGATCCTGTAACATGGGATTATCATCCGCTTTCAGGAAGCCCTGCAATTGATTTCGGGCAATACGTTGGTGTTCCAAAAGATTTTGCAGGCAATAACGTACCAGCTGTTCCCAACGCCGGTATCCTTGAAAGTATTTCATCACAGTCAACCCTTACCGTTAGTTCAGCTGTAGGAACTATCAATTGCAATGGAGGTACTACCACGGTAACGATCACTGCAACAGGTGGCACGGCACCTTATACCGGTACCGGGACATTTACGGTAAGTGCCGGAACTTATAATTATACAGTAACAGATGCCGCAGGAACAATAAAAACTACTCCAGTAACAGTCACTCAACCTACGGCCCTTAATGTTTCAGCAGCCGCAGGATCGATCCTTATTTTTGGTGGAACCACTTCAGTAACAATAACAGCATCAGGCGGAACAAGCCCTTATACTTACAGCATCAATGCCGGCATTTTTCAAACATCAAATATTTTTACTTCAATATTTGCGGGCACGCAAACAGTAACCGCCAAGGATAGCAAGGGATGTACCACTGTTCAAACCATCAATATTACACAACCTGGTGCACCAACGCAATTAACGGCTTCTTCAACGGCGGGTACAATTAGCTGCAACGGAGGATCAACCACGGTAACGGTTAGTGCGGTTGGGGGAACTCCTCCATACACAGGAACAGGGAATTTTGCAAAAACCGCAGGCACTTATAATTTTACAGTAACTGATGCTGCAGGAACTACCAGAACAACGTCCGTAACAATAACACAACCAACATTACTTACTGCTAACGGTACTGCAGGAACGATAACGATCTTTGGCGGCGTAACTTCAATAACTGCTTCTGCTGCGGGTGGAACCAGTGGCTATACTTATAAGCTGAATAGCGGATCTTTCCAATCAGGCAATGTTTTTTCCAATATAGCCGCTGGCAGCCATACAATCACTGTAAAAGATGCAAACGGTTGCACAGCCGTAAAAACACTGACTATCACTCAGCCTACGCTGCTTGTGGTTTCTTCAACGCAGGGAACGATCAGTTGCAATGGAGGTACAACGAATGTTACGGTGAGTGCTAGCGGCGGAACTGCTCCTTACACCGGAACCGGAAGTTTTTCCAAATCTGCGGGCACGTACAGCTTTACCGTAACGGACGCAGGCGGAGCCGCAAAAACAACATCCGTCACAATTGCAGAACCTGCAGCAATAACCGCATCAATTAATGCGCCGGGCGTTTACTCGTCAAACTCAACCACAACAGCTACTGTTACAGCAGGAGGGGGCACGCCAGGTTATACTTATAGCCTTGATGCAGGTACTTACCAATCAAACAATGTATTCAGCAATGTTGGTGTTGGTACACATTCAATGAAAGTAAAAGATTCCAGGGGTTGTCTAAAAACTTCAAGCTTCACAGTTGTTTTGTTGTCAGCTTCAGCACTGGCTATCTCGTCAACATCAGGATTTATTAGCTGTAATGGTGGTTCTGCCACCATAACAATAAGCGCTACCGGTGGAGTTGCTCCCTATACAGGAACAGGAACTTATACAAAAACTGCTGGAACCTACACTTTCACTGTTACTGATGCCAGTGGAGCGATTAAGACCAAAACGGTAACATTAGTTCAGCCATATGCCATTAATCCAAATGTAACGGCAGGGAACATCACTGTAATTGGCGGATCAACCTCAGCTACTGTAACAGCAACGGGCGGTACAGGCGCTTACTCTTATAAATTAAATGCTGGCAGCTACCAAACATCAAATGTATTCAACAACATAACGGCTGGAACACATAGCATCACTGTAAAAGATGCAAGGAATTGTACAGCCGTGAGAAATTTTACAGTTACACAACCCGCAGCCGGATTCCAGATAACATTAGTTTCAAAGACAAATGTAACCTGTAGCGGAGCTAATAATGGATCGATAAACGTTGCTGGTGTTTCAGGAACTTCACCGTATAAATACAAAAAGAATAGTGGTTATTATTCTTACAATAATACTTTCAATAACCTCGCAGCAGGAACTTACACGATTACCTGCAAAGATGCTACTGGGTTAACGTCCTCCATGCAGATCACCATAGCTGGCAGCCAGGTTGCTTGCAAAACAACTGGCAAGGGCATCACAGAAAATAGTTTGGCCATTGCAGAAAACCCTGATCAGTCAAACGTTGGTGGATTGGAACTAATCGCATTTCCAAACCCAAGTAGCTCACAATTCTCATTAATTGCAAAAAGTGATATTGCAGACAATATTCATTTTATTGTAGTGAATGTAAATGGACAAAAGGTATATGAGAATAACAGCATTATTAACAAACAAAATGTTTTTGGTAACTCATTCGTACCCGGGATCTATTTCCTCAAAGTTGTGCAGGGAAGCCGGGTGCAGGTAATTAAGTTAATTAAAACCAAATAGCATTTTATATTCAGAATCCCTCTGAATCTTTCACATCCCGGTTGTAAAACAACCGGGATTTTTATGTTTCCCCAATGAAAGATGAAAGGTTTGTATAGCTCAATAAATGTTTCTTCATTTTAGAATCATTCCAAAAAATGATAATTTGTAATATTTCTATTACATAGAAATAACAAAAGAAATGACAAAAAATCATTTTAGATAGACGGAAATTTGCCTACTTATTCGAAATAACCTCATTCATTAACCAAAGAAACAATTTATACCTGGCTTTTAAAATCACTGATTACATTTTTCTTTAACCAAGTTCGTGATCTCTTACAAATCACAAAAATGAATCAGGATCAAAATTCGGGCGTTTGCATTCAGATATGAAAAACATAAAATAACTCAACATCCAATATTAAATTAAAAAGCGGACCCGGATAGAATACACATATCCAATATATCTAGAACCCACCCCCCCTTACCTCCAGCATCAGATATATTTCCCTTTACATTTTATTGAACTTACTAAACTATGTCCGGGACATTGTCATGTCCAACTTATGCCAAACATGAGAACAGTACCGGTATGCAGTTTTTGAAATCAACCTATGAAAACGAGCTTTAAAATCAATTTATAACCTATCAACAAACAAAACATGAAACTTTCTTTATTCCTAAAAACGTATTTATTTGCAGCGCTGCTACTCGTTGCCGGTATTTCGAAAGCTACAAATTATTATGTAGATCCTTCTTCTACAGCTTCCACGCAAAACGGTGCACTTGCAACACCCTGGAAAACTCTTTCCCAGGTACAGAATGCAATGAACTCATTTGTTGCCGGAGATTTTATTTACTTTAAGAAGGGACAAAGTTTTTCCGGTTCTTTAAGCATTACGAAGTCAGGTACTGCATCTGCTCCAATTACTTTTACTACTTATGGTACAGGTGCCGCTCCGGTCTTTACATCAACTACAGCTGATGATCTTTTTACCTGCAACAACCGCTCATACATTGTCTTCGACGGATTCAAGATCACCGATCCGACGCTGGATCCAAATGACAGGAACCAACAGGCAAATATTTTACGTGCATTCGAGCTCGATGGTTGTACTTATGTTACAGTAAAAAATTGTGACATTTCTCTTGTGGGTGTTGCTGTGAATATGGTTAGCGATTATTGCACGATGGATCGTAATACAATTGGTAATTTAAGAATGATCAGGAATACACCAGGGGGTGACGATGATTATGGTGCTAACCCGGTGGTAATTTCCGGTTCAAATAATAATATCACAAGTAATTATTTTAAAGACTGCTGGGCCTATAGCTATGATTATACTTATGATGGCGGTGCAATTGAAGTATACGGATCAGGAAATAACGGAAATCAGATCATGTACAATACAGCTGTAAACTGTGATGGCTTCATGGAAATCGGTTACAATGGTGGTGGAACAAGCAGTAACAACATGGTTGCTTACAATAAAATTATCAACTGCGGTGAACTGGTTTATATAAGCAATAGCGGAACCTATTCAACTACCGTTACCAACCTGATGTTTTACAATAACAATATTGTTCACACTGTGAATCAACTAACAATGCCTACAAGCATGATTGGCATGTCGGCTTCTTCGAGCACAGCTAATATTGTGAATTTAAAAAATAATATTTTTTGGTTAACAACAGGTATTGATGTGGCCCGCAGTGGAAAGTTTTCAGGGTCTCAATTAACCCATGAAGATAACATCTATCATTTAGGAACTGGAAGCATTCTAAACTTTACGATAGGTTCTTCAGAATTAACAACTGCCGCAACACTCTTTACTAACACATCTGCAGGTGATCCAACATCATGGGATTATGCGCCAGCAGCCGGAAGCCCTTCAATTGATTTCGGACAGAACCTGGGAATCGCAAGGGATTTTGCAGGTAATACTGTGCCATCTGTCCCAAATGCCGGCATTTTAGAAACAGGAGGAAGTCCTGCAGCACTGTCGGCTTCATCTACAGCAGGCACGATCAGTTGTTTTGGTGGAACAACCACAGTAACGGTAAGCGGTAACGGCGGCACAGCTCCTTACTCAGGAACGGGATCATTTACCAATGTTGCTGCTGGCCCACACACATACACCGTGACAGATGCAGCAGGAGGGAGTACTTCAACTACTGTAACAGTATCTCAACCTTCAGCATTAACAGCAACTCTTTCTGCTGGCACAATTTCTGTTTTTGGCGGAACAACAACACTAGCAGTAAGCGCTAGTGGTGGTACATCAGCTTATACTTACAAACTCAACAGCGGTTCATACCAATCAAATAGTTCTTTCGCGGGTGTTTCTGCGGGTGTGCATAGCGTAACAGTTAAAGACGCAAACGGATGTACAACAGCTGCATTGACGATCACTATTACGCAGCCCGGAGCTCCCAACCCGATAACTGTTACTTCAACAGCAGGAATCATCGGTTGTAATGGTGGAACTACTACAGTAACGGTAAGCGCTACTGGCGGTACAGGGCCATACTCAGGAACAGGTGCCTTCACAGTAAGTGCCGGAACATATAACTACAACGTTACAGATGCCGCAGGCGCAACGGGTACAACTTCTATTACAGTTTCTCAACCTACAGCGTTAAATCTTGCCGTTACTGCAGGAACGATAACAGTTAATGGTGGAACAACTACAATTACCGCAAATTGCTCAGGCGGTACACCAACTTTCACTTATAAACTGAATAATGGTTCATACCAGTCAGGCACATTCACAAATGTTGGAGCAGGAACTCATACAATTACAGTAAAAGATAAGAACGGTTGTACGACCAGTAAAACCATCACTATTACAGAACCGGCTTCTTCCAATCCTGTTGCAGCGACTTCTACTGCAGGCGCCATCAATTGTAATGGAGGAACAACTACAGTAACGGTGACTGCTACTGGCGGAACCGCTCCGTACACTGGAACAGGTTCTTTCACAGTAGGTGCAGGTACATATAATTATACTGTTACGGATGCAACGGGAACAACAGGTACAACCAGTATCACTGTAGGTCAACCAACAGTCATCAATGCGAATGTTACGGCGGGCACAATCACCACTGCTGGCGGCACAACAACTATAACGGTGAGTGCTAGCGGCGGCACATCGGGCTACAACTATAAACTTAATAGTAGCTCGTATCAATCATCAAATACATTCACAGGCGTAATAGCAGGAACTTATACAATAACGGTACAGGATACAAGAGGATGCACTGCAACAAGTAATATTACAATATCACAACCAACAACCGGACCTTTCAAGTTGAATCTTGTATCGAAAACCAATGAAACATGCCGGGGTAAGAAAAATGGAAAGATCGTGGTGAATTGTACTGGTGGCACTGCTCCTTACACTTACCGGATCAACTTTGGCACATACAGCTCAAACAATGTGTTTAGCAATCTTAAACCAGGTTTTTACGTTGTAACGGGAAGATCTGCCACAGGTGCAACTTCTACACTTTTCATCATAATCTCTTCAAGCAATGTCACATGTACTGCCGGTTCTGGTAAAGGTGGAGAAGAAGTTATTGCAGGAGAAACAACTACAGCTTTGGAAGGCCTTAAAATAATCGCTTATCCAAACCCAACAGTAACAGAATTCACTTTGCAAATTGAAAACGGCAGCCAGGAACAGGCCCAGATCGTTGTGATGAATATGAATGGTCAAAAGGTTTATGAAGGCAGGCAGAATACTTATGCGAAGAGCAATTTTGGAAGAAATTTTATTCCAGGAATGTATATTTTAAAAGTAACTCAAGGAAACACTACTCAAACCTTGAAGCTGGTAAAAACCAAATAAGCGGCTAAACAAGAATTAGCATATATTTTCGAAACCACAATGTCAAATCCCAATACCAAAAGTATTGGGATTTTGATTTTTGTATTGGAAAATTAGACCATCAACGACGAATGCTGAAAGTTCACTATTCCTCATTACCATTCACTATTCACTATTCACCATTCACCATTCACCATTCACCATTCACTATTCACTATTCACAATTCACTATGTCGTTTTTAATTTCTGTTCTGCCAAAAATTGAATTTCATCTTCCGGCTTTTTCAGGCTAAACAACCACCACATATTCAGGCGAAGAGCAATGTTGTAGAAGATCATCGGCAATAGCACACCACCAGTAAGTGTTATCAATACCAAACCAGGCACATAAGTAAAATGCAATACTTTCATTAATATCAAGCGTGTTACCGACATTGCAATGATCTGCATACAATATATGTGAACGGAATTATAGCCAACCACACGCAGGAATAAAAGGCTTTGCTGTTTTTTTAAAGTAAAGGAAAAAGCGATCGAAATGGCGCAGCCCACCAACGCGACCAGTATAAAAAATACAGGCATGTGGTGTTCTACGAAATAATTATCACCCTTCTCCAGGTTAATCTTTGTAAAAAAATACTGGATCACGATGAAAGCCGTGAGTAAGGGAATGATCGTTTTCCAGGAAGTAAAAACCTGCGCAGTTTTTTCCTTAAGCATAAAACCCGAGATAGCATCTCCTACGGCGAAGAACACATAGTACTGACAAATATCGATCGCAAAACCAATATCAATCGTTGTAGAATGAATATAAGCTGCGAAGGAATAAAGGCCGATACCAATTACAAACTGCTGCCACAACTTAACTTTGAATACCATTTTAAGGAACGAATAGATAATTCCAACAAAAAAAAGCGCATTCAAATACCAAAACTGCCCTGTTCTTCTTGGATCAATCAATAAATAAAGATAGCTATCTGCGTGGGTGTCGGAATTGGTTAGTCCATATGCACCAAAAATTATCTGCAGGCTTATCTGTATAAATCCCCACACCATGAGCGGCCATAAAATACTTTGCACCCTGTTTTTTGAATAAGCACCAAGCCCCCTTTTCGCAAGGCTGCCGGAAACAAAAATGCCTGAGGCAATAAAAAACAAAGGCATCCGAAAGCCAAAGAAAAAAACATTGATATATTCAAATACGGGATAGGAATTAAGATCAACACCTGACTTAAATAAGGTTTCATAACAATGCCTGTAGGTTACCAAAATAATACTGATACCACGGTCATAGTCAATCCATCCGAATCGTTTATTGCTTAAAATGAATTTTGAATTAAAAAGGTTCATTAGCCAGTTGTTTGGATAAGTTGTTGGTATAGGATCAATAGGCGTTTTTATCGCCGGCGAAAACATGGTAAACCGTAAGGAACATGATACGCAGGTCAAGCCAAATATTCCAATTCTCCAGGTACCATAAATCGTTCGCCACCCTCATTTTGATTTGCTTTGGGTCAGTAATCTCGCCACGCAAACCATTGATCTGTGCCCAACCGGTAATACCTGGTTTTAAGAAATGCCTGATCATATACTGATCTACTATCTTGGAATAATCGGATGTATGTTTTACCATGTGTGGACGTGGCCCAACAAGGCTCATCTCACCTTTCAATACATTGATAAATTGGGGAAATTCATCGAGGCTTGTTTTTCTAATGATCCTACCGATCCGGGTTACACGCATATCGCCTTTGGTAGCCTGTTGTGAGTCCGAATCTTTATTCGGCCTCATACTTCTAAACTTAAGACAGTTGAAGTTCTGGTTATTTTTACCTGTTCGTACCTGCGAAAAAAATATGGGGCCCTTTGATTCAAGGATGATCAGTAATCCGAGAATAGGTATCAACCAGGAGAGTACGAAAATGCAAACAAGTAAACTGATCGAAACATCTAATATGCGCTTCTTAAACCGATTGCCTACGTCTTCCAGCGGCTCGCTTCGCAATGAAAGAATAGGAAGGTCCCTGATATAATCGATGATAACTGGCTTACTGAAAAAATAGGAGAGGTTTGGCACAACCTTGAACCTGATACATTCTTTTTCTGCCTCGTTAATAAGTGTATAAATGTATTCATTTTGTTCTGGCGTGATCGTAGAATATATTTCCTGTACATCGAGGTCTTTGGCAACCTGCATCACATTTTTTATATCAGATAATATTGGATGAATCGTCAGTTCTTTCACATTTGCTTCATCCTCCACGAAGCCAAGCAGGTTTGTATTAATTCCTTCCTCTTCAAAATAAACAGCCAGCTTCATAGCAGTTTCATTATAACCCAAAATGATAACCCTGTTAAATAAATAATCCCTCGTTTTAAAATAATGCCTGATGCCTACATATAAGAACCTGTTTAAGAATAAACCAATCCCGAAGCTGCTGATGATAGCCAAAATGAAAAAACGGGAAACCTGGTATTCATGAGAAAAGAATAAATAGAAAAAGATGGCAATGATCCACAGCGTGTACACCTGTACGGTACGTTTTGTAAAAGTCTCAAAATTGATGATGATCTTTTCATAATAAGTTCCGCAAATAAAAGACAGTATTAACCAGAAAGTATTAAGGAACAACCATAGCTGAAGGTAGGAAGTAAAGAAATTTCCCGGTATCTGGAATAAAAACCTCGCCAGAATAAAAGATAGATTGAGTACCAGGATGTCCAGTATTATCAATGATATCTGTAAATAGCGTTTAAATTGCCTGTTCATGGTATGTATCCTTGTTTATCAGCATTTATATTTTCTCATAAATAGAAAGTAAAGACGCGACTATTCTGCCTGATGTTTTTCCATCCCAGAATTCTGGTATCGATCCTTTCTTCCATTGTCCTGCGATTATCTTTTCCAAACATAATTTTAATTTAGGAAGATCTTCTCCGATCAGTTCATTGGTTCCGAGCGTTATCGTTTCGGGCCTTTCTGTTGAATTCCTTAAAGTTAAGCAAGGGATATGAAGCACTGTTGCCTCTTCTGTGATTCCACCCGAATCGGTGATGATCCCCTTCGTGTTTTTTACAAGGTAAATGAATTCGAGGTAACCTTGCGGATCGATCATGATCAAACGATCATGATTGAATTTCATGTTATTCAGGATCAGCCTTGTTCGCGGATGCACAGGAAAAACAATTGGCAGATCCGAAGTTGATTGCATAACAGCATCAAGTATTGATCCTAACTTGCTGGGATCGTCAACATTGGAAGGACGGTGCAATGTCAATAAGAAATAATTATGTTCTTGTAATTTAAACTCATCCAGGAATGCGGGCCTTCGCAAACGTTCAAGATTCTGTGTTAGGGTATCGATCATTGTATTCCCAACATAATGTATTCTCGACTTTGATACCTGTTGAGCCTCCAGGTTTTCATTTGCAATTGTACTCGTTGTGTAAAAATGATCGCAAATTGAATCTGTTACAATGCGATTTATCTCTTCAGGCATTGTCATATCGCCCGACCTTATTCCCGCTTCCACATGAACTACATCAATGCATAATTTTTTTGCTGTGATACTGCAAGCCATGGTTGAAGTAACATCGCCAACAACCAGTACAACTGTTGGTGGAAATTCCTGTAATTCCTTTTCAAACTTAACCATGATGGCAGCGGTTTGTTCTGCCTGTGATCCGCCACCACATTCAAGGTTGGAATGCGGATCCGGAATACCGAGTTGCTCAAAAAAATCGCCACTCATTTTTTTGTCATAATGTTGGCCGGTATGGACAAGCCTGTACTGGATGTTCTTCCCCTCTGCGGCGGCACTTAAAATTGCTTTAATGATTGGAGCAATTTTCATAAAATTGGGCCGGGCGCCGGCGACGATTGTTACTAACATAGTATAGTTTATAAATGCTGTTTTAGCTTCTGATCATTTTCTATAACAAACCAGAAGCTTTAATATAATCGATCATTTCATTGGTAAAAATGATCGCTCCATTCTTTTTTAAATGCACATCATCAAAATAGTAATTCCCATCCTTTGTGTAAGGCTTCGTGCTATCGAAGATCATAAATCGGGCGTCGTTACCCGCAAGTTCTTTAAGCCTTTCCTGGAAACCAATAGTAGATCTGTAGCAATTGGGCGGACAGGCGATAATCAGCTCGATATTATTATCCTTACAACGCCTGATAAATTTCAGATAGCTATCCACGTTAAGCGATACTTCATCTTTTTTATTGTAGTAAGAAATATGATCGCTGTATGTTCCACTAAACCTTTCATCCTTGAATGTTATCGGCATCGAACCATCTTCATACAACGTATCCAGCCTTTTAAAATGCTTTTGCGTGATATCAAAGTTGCTTATCCCCAGTTGTGAAACAATGAAGAATTGATTTAAGTATTCGTTCTTACCATCTTTTTCAACAAGTTTTTCCCTGATGACCGGATATTTTACCAGTGGATATAACCTGTCTAACCTGAAATGTAAAAGTCCGTTTGGCAGCAGCTCTGTTGGATCGTCCACCACAAGTATAACTGCTTTTGGCTTCTTGTTTTTATTGGCGATCGTTTGTTCTAAAAGCCATTCGTGAAATTCTATTCCCGAACCGGGGAAAGCAAGACTGTAAACGGAGGTCTTTAATGAATCTGTCATTTGTGATGCGATAAGGTCTCTTGCACCACGTGAAGAACCAAAAATTAAAATATCGGAATTGATCTTGCCCGTTATGATCATTTCAAGTCTTTTGTCGACCTCCGTTTTAGGAGAGTAATTGCGTAGGAATAACAATACTTTGTCCAGGACAAAGAAGCCTATAAAAAATAAAAAACTGTTTATTAAAAATTTTTTCATCAAGGGGTTAGAATTGGAAATAAATGAATTGCTGTTCTTTGCCGATAAATACAAAAATTGCAATGATCAAAATATAGTAGAAGGACCACCTTACGGGTTTATGCCATTTATTTCCGAATGCCGCCAACGCATATTGTTCTTCCCTGCCCAGCCATTCTATAACCATGAAAATAAAAATGAGCACAATGGCAACCACCGGGTGTGCCTTTAGGCCAATGAATGGCCGCTTATCTGGCATTTCAAATAATGAACGGGAGAAAATAGTTCCAATATATTCAAAGGCGTGAGCCACACTTTGCGCCCTGAAAAATATCCATGCAAATACAGTTAAGCTGAAGGTAACGATCATGCCTACTAGCTCCCGCAAGGTGGGGAACATCTTACCCTGCGCCACAGTTTCCAGGTTAGTACGGTTTCGCTTCGCCAATAGCAGCGGTAAAAAATAAATAGCGTTTAATCCTCCCCAAACGATGAATGTCCAGTTGGCGCCATGCCAGAACCCACTTAAGAGGAAGATGATAAAAGTGTTCCTCACTTTCATCCACATGCCACCCTTACTGCCACCAAGCGGTATATACACATAATCCCTGAACCAACTGGAAAGAGAAATATGCCAACGCCTCCAGAATTCAGCAATATCCCTCGAAAAATACGGGAAGGCAAAATTCCGTAACAACTCAATGCCCAATAACCTGGCTGTACCCAATGCAATGTCGGAGTAACCCGAAAAATCACAATATATCTGGAAGGTAAAAAACAATGCTCCTAATACCAGCGTACTGCCATGGAGGTCTGCCGAATTATTGAATATGGTATTCGCAAACTCAGCACATGTATCGGCAATAACAACTTTTTTAAAAAGGCCCCACAATATTTGCTTTAACCCGTCTACCGCCTTTGAATAGTCGAAGCTTCTTGGTTTCTTGATCTGGGGGAGGAGATGGGTTGCTCTTTCGATCGGCCCGGCAACAAGCAAGGGAAAGAAACTAACGAATACAGAGTACTCAATAAAGTTCTTTTCCGCAGGAATGCGGCCCTTGTAAATATCAATGACATAAGAAAGGCCGTGAAAGGTATAGAAAGAAATTCCTACAGGCAATATCACTTTCAATGTCCATACATCAGGTTTATACCCGAAGCTGGATATCATATCGGCAAAAGAAGTGATGAAGAAATTATAGTATTTGAAAAAACCGAGAAAGCCTAAGTTGATCACCACGCTTAATACAAACCAAAATGTTTTCATCTTTGGCTTGTCTGCCCCGGCCATTTTTAACCCGGTAACATAATCCAGCAGCGTGGAAAACACAAGCAGGAACAAAAAACGATAATCCCAACAGGCATAGAAATAATAGCTGGCCACCAAAAGCAAAATATTTTGTGCCCTCAGGCTCTTGTTGGTTACAAACCAGTACAAGAGAAATACGATCGGGAAAAATATCGCAAAGCTTAGTGAATTAAAAAGCATGTTATAATAAGATATTATTTTACTGATGATTACAAATAATACAACGATCTGGCCTTCTTGCTACAGCAAACTCATCTCGCAACTGTGGTTCATGGTTTACAAAAGACTTTGCCTTTGCTCATGTCACAAGAAAAACTTTATACATTGATTACACCGCCCGTAATTGCATTTCATTATCGAACTGGTGAATCAATGAAACCGTTTCCTTAATATTTCCCCTCGAAGATGCACCAAATAATATGGATTCTACATTCGGAAGTTTACAAACATATTCGATGGCTTCCTTTGCAGAAATAGCACCACCTCCAAGTACCTGCATTGCAATGGCACGCAGTCTTCTCGTACGCAGTGTTTTTTCATAAAGTTCCATTCCCCCCGACATTCTGAATCCTGCCTTATTGATAGATGAACAAATGATCGGGTTTTCAATGCCCACACTCTCCAGTACATCCAGCAACATTGGCATGTTCATCGTTATAAATCCTGGCTCTGCATCGTATTTCTTTTTCACATAATCATAATAGGCTTTCAGCATATCCTTCATGCCAAGCCCAAGTAAAAGATCAGTGATAACATTCTGTAAAAAGATCACGGGCGTATTCAATCCTTTGAACATTTTCATTTCTGCATCTATCATCAGTTGCATGATAGAAATATAATCTTTGGAAACGAATGCCATTCCACCTTTAAACAAAGAACCAAAGAAATTTCCTGGCACATATTGTTTGATCGTTCCCATAATCCCAAACTCCGTTACTGCATTCGCATACTTATGAGCGTAAGGCATACAGGGGTAGATTGAAAAATTCTTATACTTTTCAGGATCCCTCCTGATCATGTCGCAAATATTGATGATACGGTCATGCGTGGTGCACATGAATGTTTCTACTCCTTCTCCACGTGCGATATCAATGGTTTCTAAAATTGTTTTATCTTCCTTGAACCTGATCGATTGTGCCCTTGATTTTTCGTCAGAGATGTGATTAACCGCAAAGAACTGGTTATCGCCATATAATATTCTATCCATCTTAATTAGTTGTTTTTTTGATTTTTGATTTGGTCAATCACACGATCAGTGATCCATGCACTTTCAAATGTATTTTTTATATTAGGCACTTTGCCTTGAATTGCTTTTACAAAATAGTCCAGCTGCGCAGAATATTCTTCACCCCGCAAATAGAAATCAACTTCCTCTGTAAGATCTGTTACATATTTGATGGTCCATCCTTTTGAATAACCAGCAGGCACATCGTCTGTTTTAAAATATACTTTTAATTCAGATGCATCAGAAATGATCTTCCCTTTACTTCCAGTTATGGTAATAGACGTGGACATCTTGCGATAGGTTTCTTCACTCCAGTTTACTGATAACACACCGGAAATTTTGTTCTCGGTTTCCATCAGCGAATAAACGGCATCTTCTACGGTATCAGAATAAATGGGCTTTAAAAGTGAACCATGGATTTTTGAAATAGGTGCAACGAGATAATTAATGAGGTCAATCACGTGCGATGCATAATCAAGCAAACATCCACCACCTTCTTTTGGATCTGCACGCCAGGTTCCTTGTTTCTTTTTTACTACAACCGGCCCGTATGCTTCTCCTAGAAAATGATTGATCTCACCAAGTTTGCCACTCAAAACAAGCCGCTTCACTTCTTCGAAAGTGCCAATGAATTTATTATGATAACCGACCTGGTTAACTAACTTTTTTTCGTTTGCAAGCTTTGCTAATTCAGCACCTTCTTTTACATTGAGGCAAAAAGGTTTTTCTGCAAAAACATGAATGCCTCGCTTTAAAAGTTCAGCAACAATTTCACCGTGGTATTTCGTAGGTGCAGCAACAACAACTGCTTCAGGTTTTGTTGTGTCCAGCATTTTTTTATAATCTGCGAAACAATTGAAGCCGGAATATTTCTCCAACACATCTGTAACCATTTTTGAAGTATCGGCAACACCAACAATCTGCACATCAGGGTGAGCACCTAAAATGGCGAGATGGGAGAGTCCCATTTTACCTGCGCCGATCAAAGCCATCTTTATCATTTCTTTTCGAATTTTAAAATTTCCTGTTTAAATAATTTATATGCAGCCTTTCCTTTCTCCATCAGTTCAAGGGAAGGCGGTGTATTTTGTAAACTTTTGATATAGCTTTCTACTTTTTCAGGCGTTAACAAAGGTTCATGCAACATGAGTCCTTTTGAAAGCAGGAAAGAATCCACATCAAGCAGTTCATCCTGGTAAACTGATATTGTGGGTATTCCCAAAATGGCCAGCTCGCGGGTCATGGAACCACCTGCTCCAATAAATATGCTGCAATTTGCTGCAATAAAATCAAAACCCAAAGGTTTATCGGGAACAATTGTGCCTTTGAATTTTTCCTGTTTGTAATGATTGGATTGATTTGCGTCACGGGGTAATACAGTGATCTTATATTTGTGCTGCAAAGCAACGATCGTGTCATCCAGGAAATTTTCTTTTCCCTTATAATACTGAGCAGTTTGTGGCTCCGGCCTGATGTAAATATTAACTTCCTTGGCAGGGTTGTTCTTACGTTCAGCCTGGATCTTTTCCCCCTTCATCCACAAATAAATTCCCTCTTTAACACCCGGGTATTGAATTACCTTTTTTGCAGAGATGCCTCCACGGGCTACTTTTTCTATCGCAAGATTTTCCGGTATCAATATTTTTGTAGCTGTATAGAAAGCTGGTTTATTGCCCAGCGCATGCTCGTTGTCGTTTGTATAAATAGAGGGTATCCCTAACAGTTTGGCAACTACCGGGGAATGAAATGAGCTCTGCGAGATGGCCAGATCAGGTTTTTGCTTTTTTAGAAATTTCCGCAGCTGCATAACCCTGATGGGGTATCCAAATATTTTCTTTAAAAAATCTTTCCCATAATGTTCTCCCACCACTGTATGTTTCAATCCACGCTGGTCAAGCAACTCAACTGTATTGGCAAGCGGCCTTGATGTAATGATAACTTCATGGCCATCGGCCTCGAGGTCCCGGATAAGGTCATAAAACATATTAATATGCGGCGAGTTTGACAGATCGAACCAGATTCTCATATTATAGTTTCAGATTTAGGGGTAAAGTGATTCAAATAAATAGTGAATGAAACAAACATCCAGGCCTGCGACCAGCGCATATATGGGATCTTAGACGTCACATATTTATTTATTTGATAACGAAAAAAACCTTGTTCAGATTGCATGTTATCGATTGTCCAGTTCAATACTTTATCCATTAAATCCTTATGTGCCTCCAGTTTATTAAGTTTTTGAAGTGTGATCACCAGTTGGGCGGGAGCATGAATATCTATGGGGTAAATAGAATTGCTGTAATATTTTGGTATGCCTTCTGCTGTGAAAAAAGTTTCAATATAATACTTGAAGCCTTTGCTTAACCCTTCGGAATAGCTGATATCCCTGCTGTATTTCATGTAATCAGAGATACATTCTAAATTATAACCCGTATGAAAATTGTCGATCCATTGATGGAAAGGGAGCGTGCCATAGCTCCAGGAACCATCTTCTTTTTGATGATCCACACAAAATGCAACTGCTTTTTTTGATTCGCTTATCAGCGAGGTCTCTTTCGTGATCGAATAGACGCGGGCCAATAATCTTGCTCCAAGTAATGATGCATTAAACACAACACTATTGTCCAAAGGAGAATAAGAGAACGCATAATTGCCTGATGAACTATGTGTTCTATTGAGGTCTTTTAAAATAAAATCGCAGGTACTCCTTGCCGTGGCCAATAGCTTTTCATCGCCGGTTATTTCATAAGCATCCAGCAATGCATTCGAAATAAATGAGGAAGCCACAATCGTAGGCATGAATTTGGGCTGAAAAAAAGCCCGCGATTCCCAATCAAAGTTATAACCCCAGCATGCTCCTGAATACCCCTTGGTCCGGCAGGCTTCTATCTTCTCAATAAAAAATGATATTTGTTGAAGATGCTGTGGATTTTTATCATGTTTATACAGATTACAATAGGCAGCTAAGAAAAGTCCTAATGCCTTGGGGTTGTATTCCTTCTTTATACCTACTATCTTTCTTAGATTTAAAGGGGACCGTTTAAAAAATTGTATCCAGGCCAGCCGGGCAATCCGGCTCCGCGGAATGAGCGGTAAACTCTGAAAAAATTTACTGTTCAGCCCATCATAAGGATCATAGCCCTTGAATTGCTCAGCCTCGCAATAAGCGGCTAGTTTTTTAAATGAATCGTGAAATTTGGTAAGCATAATCGTTTAGGGGCAGCTTGAGCTATTTATTGGTAATATCATTCATTAAAAAATTAAGTTACTGGTAGCATTCCAAAGCAAATATTGCCAGGATGAACAAAGCATCGGCGCAGCTTCCTGATGCTGGTATAATTTTTCCCGGTTGATCTGTTCCACGAAACCGGCACACACCGCCTGCTAAAAAAAATTCACGCCCGCACGCTGCAAAGTTACTTCAATGTAACACCATTAAACAGATCAATGTAAAAGCTTCGAAAATCTTCAGTGGGCGTTTTCTTAACTTCCGATCCAGGATTGGCTCCCAATTGAATCTTTTTCACCTGCTCTTCCAATTTCAATTCGAGGTCATCTATATCCCGGGTTTTAAAAAGTATTGAGTTTACCGGCCTTTCTACAACATCGGACGCTATCGTTGGCTTTCCTAAAAATATTGCTTCCCTTATCGTCAGAGCATCCCCGTCGGTGTTGGTGGGCCTGATAACAATATCAGCATTTTCTATGAGCCTGACGAAGGATAGTTTTTCACTTATTAACATAAAATGATCCTGTAGCTTCAGGTCATTGATCAACTGAAGGTTCTTATTGAAAATATCCACGCTATTTAGCGTAGAGGAGACAGTATAAACGAAGCTGATGCCCAGGCCTTTTGCCAAAAGCCGCCTGGTTACTTCTATGCTCATATCCAAACCATACAGGTCCTGATTATTAAACAATGTAAGCCGGGATGCATTTGCACAAATGATAACCTCTTTTTTTTCCCTTGCTTTATTGATCCATGCTGCAATACTTCCTGGCAATGCCGGTTCGTTCTTCATCACGGGTGGCAGAAAGGCATGTTTGAGAATGCATCTATCAAGAGGCAACGAAACTTTATTGCTGATTTCAGTATTAACAAGTATTATTTTGTGAGCCAGGCTGAAGAACCACGAATCGATCGCCCGAAATGGTTGGCTCCTTTTATTACCATAACCGTGGATAGTGGTAACAATTTTTTTTGCGAATAGCCTGCCCGTTAGTAAATGTATTTTTTTAAAGAGCCTGTTGCCACTGTGGATGAATAATATATCAGCAGCTGCTACTTTTTTAAAATAGGTAAAGATGTTGGCAGTCCTCATATTGTAAATGCCAGGTTTTCTCAAACCGGATTCGTCAATGAGATCAATATCAAATTCATCTTCCAGTAAATATTTGAGCCTTTGGATATGTATGCTTATCCCGCCGGCGGGTGGAGCTACCGGGCCGGTTATAAGTATCTTAAGCTTTTTTTTCATTACTGTTAGGGCGGTAAATTAAAACAGTTTAAGTGATTGAATGAAGGATGACTGAATTAAGCATTATTTATGCTTAACGATCAGTTTATATTTTTGATTCGCAGAGTAGGTAAGGTCTTCACGCGTGACATAATTAAATTCAACGGGCATATCACCAATCATTCTTGCCAGGTTGGAACGCAATTGTTCCTCATCGGTTTTTCCAAATGACGGGTTTACTACAAGCTTTACAAGTAATGGCCTGTCTTTTTCCAATAAGTATTGATGTATTTGTGCCGTTTCAAGATTGCTCACACCTTTAAAAGAGTGATCCATACAACCAACCACGCTTCCATCCCGCAGTTCCACCGTATCACCTGCTCTTCCCTCTATTCTTAATATTTTTGGTGCAACAATATTTTCTAAAAGGTCTGTTCCTTCTACTATCAGCTTATCATCCACCGCATACCTTATTAATGGAAAAGTGCGGTTAATCAGTCCCGTTGTGATGATCTTGTCCTGCTGAAATTCATTGATGGAATACAAGGGCAGGGGCTTATAATTTTCATTTTCATCCTGTGCTATTCCAATTGTACGCTCCACATTACCATACCAGTCATGAATTTTCGCTCCGAAATTGCCTTCTACTTTTTCTCTTTGATAACCATATAAGGTTTCGGAGGAAGTAAATGCATTTGGTACCGAAAATGAAAGTCCCTTCTTTTCAAATTCCAAACATAACTTATACAAATAGCTTGGGAATGCTTCAACAGCAACAGGTTTGAAATCCATGATCATCTTGTAATAATGGTCAATGGTGCCAGGATTGATATTCGGGCTGGAGATGTACAAAATATTTGCCTTCTTATAAAATTCATGCGTTTTGCCTTTGCCAAGCATACCCCTTATCGACAAAAGTGGCTGCCCTGTTTTAAAGCCATAACGTGCCCTATACTCCCGTACATAAGCCTGCTCAGCAGCTATATTAAATGGTGTTCGGTAAACTGTCAATGGGGATCCGGAAGTTCCGCTTGTTAATCCTTTTACCTTCAAAAAATCAAAACCATGATAAATATCATTTACCTGGTGCTTGATAAGATGCCTGTCAATCTGTGGTAGTTTTATGATGTCAGTAAGGTCCTTGATATCTGAGATCCGGATACCATGTTCCCTGTATAATTTTTTGTAGAATTCTGAATATTTGTAGGCCCTCCTGAACATTGCAACGAATGCTTCATTATATTTCTTCAACAACTGCCCGTTATCCAACTGGTTAAGCTGGGAGATTTCTTTGATCTTCCTGTTGGTAAATAAATTGTTCTTGGTGTAGTATTTTACAAATTCGTTCATAAAAAAAGGTAATTTCAGATGAGTTCGGCGATTAGGCTGAATCCCTGGTAAAACATAAATAATGTAGCGGATGCATCTTTCTTTTTTTTCTTCTTAAATATTTTTTTAAAAAATATGCCTATCTGTTCCCCAGGCATAAAGATTCTTTTCAATGCATCTATAACAATAACGTCATCAACTATATTTATAGTATGGATCCCGTAGTTGAACCCACTTTTTTGAGGAGGGCCAATTTCCAAAACTGGTTCTTCGGCAAACTCCTTTTCGCTCAATACTGTCACCTTATTGAGGGTAACTGATTTACCATAATATTCAGCACAATTTTGAGATGGCCTGTATATCTCGCCGTCAACCTTCAAAAAATTACCTGCGGGCCTTGATCCGTTCAAAGAGTTTTTAACCGGGTTGGCAGCGTGGGGAATGTAAGGTCCCGCCATCTTATCGGCGTAATAAATGTACAGCTTATTATTGCTATGCTCGCCGCGTTTCGTAGCGAACAACCAGTATTTATTATTGTGGACCAATATGGTTGAATCAAGCAAAGGAAGATTTTGAATAATGTTCTTTGCGCTTATCAGCGACCTGCTGGCAAAATCATACTCGTAACATGTTACATGGCCACTTTTACTGGATTCAGGAATAATGTAGGTCTTCCCATTTTCTGTGAATACATTGGGATAAGAAAGATGACTCTGCGTATCCAGTATTTGTTTTGTAAACAGCGGGTGGAAATGATCATCCACGATTGTCAGCGATATTTTTCCATACTGGTCGTCCACTGAAAAATCTTCATAGATCACATTTATATTTCCATCATGATTCTTGAAAATAAAGGGATCAGCAAAGAACCGGTTCGCCGTACCAATAGGCAACCATTTGTAATCCGGTGCATAAGTATTTTTATTCAGCAATTGGTTGACGTCGATCCTTGCAAGACCAATATTCCACTGCTTCCGAAACATTTTGTCGGCTATTTTATCGATAATATTCATACGGTTCTGTTCTTGTTTCCCGGATCAAATACTTTGCCGGTAAGATATACGAAATTTTGAAAATACAGGATACTGCAATTGTAGTATGTATTTCTTATAAATAGTTCATAGTTTTTTATAAAATTCAATTGTTCTCGCAGCAACATTTACTGCATTATATCGTTGTGCAGCCAGCACCGCTTTTTCTGAAATTTCCTTCATCTTCTCATCATTGTTA
>JBDSBG010000080.1:0-41189 GCA_039921685.1 Ferruginibacter sp. | reverse complement strand
TTTACATTTTACATTCTGCATTTTACCTGTAACTTGCCGCCCTAAATATTCCTTGATGCTAAAAATCGGATTAATAAGAGAAGGTAAGATCCCGGCCGATAACAGGGTGGCGCTGACCCCGGCTCATTGCAGATTTTTGAAAAATCAACCAGGTATTGAGATAGTCGTTCAGCCATGTGCAACCCGTTGCTTTAGCGATAAAGAATATACAGCAGCCGGCGTTGAAGTAAGGGAAGACCTGCAGGATTGCGATATTTTACTTGGTATTAAAGAAGTTCCGGTGGATATGCTGATAGAAGGAAAAACTTATCTTTTCTTTTCGCATACCAAAAAATTACAGCCATATAACCGCGACCTGATGAAAGCGATCATTGCAAAAAAGATCACACTCATCGACTACGAATGCCTTGAACATGAGGACGGAAAAAGAATCATTGGCTTTGGCTTTTTTGCAGGTATTGTTGGCGCTCATAATGGGATCATGGCTTATGGAAACCGGACGGGCGATTACAAATTGGATGGCATAAAAGGCAGGAAAAGTTTCCAGCAACTCATTCACACTTATTTCGGATTAAAGCTGCCCAATATTAAAATAGCGGTAACGGGTAGCGGCAGAGTCGCCCACGGTATCCTGGAGATCATGAACTTACTCGGCATTCACGAAGTTGAAGACGACGAATTTTTGAATAAACGTTTTTCCTACCCCGCTTACATCCATTTGAAAGGGGCCGACCTGTACGAACACAAGCTGAAAGGAAATTACTCCAGGGAGGACTTTCACAATAACCCTGCTGATTATGATTGTACATTTAAAAAATATTTGCCCCATACAGATATTTTAATGAATGGAATCTATTGGGAAAAATCTATTCCGCGTTTGTTTGACATAGATGACATTCATTCAGCAGGTTTCCGGATACAAACCATTGCGGATATAACGGATGATATGAATGGCTCCGTACCCTGCAACCTCGGTGATTCTACCATAGAAGATCCTGTATACGGCGTTGATAAAACCAGCTTTCAAAAAACAGCCCCATACTTACCCGGTTCTGTAGATGTAATGGCCGTTGGAAATCTCCCCAATGAACTGCCAAGAGATGCGAGCCGGTATTTTGGCGAGCAATTGATAAAACATGTATTAAAAGATCTTATGGACGGAAACAGCAGCATCATAGCGAAAGCCACGATTGTGTCAGCGGGCAAACTAACAGCAGAATATGAGCATATGAGAGAATATGCTTACAATTAAGCTGGAAAAAAATTCCAGCCTTAGTCAAGAAACATTTGTAAAACTTTATTTGCATTTGCCAACTTGCAAATAAACAAATATCCGATCCATTTTTGTGTCAAATAATTTTTTCAGCTTCAAACAATTCAGCATTCAACAGGACAACTGTGCAATGAAAGTTTGCACTGATGCATGTGTACTGGGCGCCTGGGCAGCAGATAAGATTCAACAGTACGATTTTATAAAAGATGTATTGGATATTGGTTGCGGTACCGGTTTATTAAGTTTGATGATTGCACAAAAAACAAATGCCCATATAGACGCTGTAGAAATAAATCCGGGTGCTGCAAGCCAGGCCAAAGAAAATGTTTTTCAATCGCCATGGCCACAAAGGATTGATATCATCCAGGCTCCGCTGCAACAGTTTCAACCCGATAAAAAATACCAGCTTATCATTTCAAATCCACCTTTCTTCGAAGATGATTTGAGGTCGGGCGATGAAAATAAAAATGCTTCCAAACACGATGCGACTTTAAGATTTGATGAACTCATTTTTTTTATAAAAGAGCATCTTGCAAATGATGGCCATGCAATTGTGCTCATCCCCTATCAACGAACAACATATTTTTCTTTGCTACTAAAGGAGTGCAATTTATTTATCAATGAAGTGCTGTTGTTGAAACAATCACCGACACATAAATATTTTCGTTCCATATTATTGTTTTCAAATAATAATATACAACCTACTGAAACCAACGAACTGGTTATACATGACAGGGACAGAAATTATACGGAAGCATTTAAGGAACTGTTGAGTTCTTATTACCTGGAGTTGTAACTAACTCCCCCCGACAGGGTTCGGACTGACAGGGTTACGAATTACCTACCATTCTGCTTTCGCCGATGGGCTCACAGTCAGATCTGCAAAATCTTTTTCTAAAAATTTATAATACCCGGTGATAGCGATCATTGCGGCATTGTCGGTACAATATTCAAAGGCAGGTATAAAAATATTCCATCCCTGTTTTTCGCCCATTGCCTTGAAACCATTTCTCAACCCGCTATTGGCACTTACGCCTCCTGCAATGCAAATATCCTTTATACCTGTTTGTTCTGCAGCTTTTTTTAATTTATTAAGCAGGATGCTGACGATACGTTCCTGTACTGATGCACAAATATCTGCGAGATGATCGTCAACGAATGCCTTTCGTTCTTCTTCAGTTGCGGTAAACGTTTCTTTAAATACCGTACTCGTTCCTGCATTTTGCAAAAAATAAAGTATGGAGGTTTTCAGCCCGGAAAAACTAAAATCGAGCCCGGCGATCTGAGGCTCGGGGAATTTATATGCATTGGGATTACCTTGCTTTGCATACTTATCTATCAGTGGGCCACCGGGATAAGGCAACCCGAGTATTTTTGCCGTTTTATCAAAAGCTTCCCCTGCTGCATCATCAATCGTTTGGCCAATCACTTTCATGTCTGAGGGCGAATTGCATAAAACGATCTGCGTGTGTCCGCCACTGACAGTTAAGCATAAAAAAGGAAATGCAGGCGCCGGATCTGCAATGAGATTGGCCAGTACATGAGCTTGCATATGATGGACTGCAATCAATGGTTTGTTCAAAGCAAGGGACAAAGATTTTGCAAACTGGGCGCCAACCAACAATGCCCCGATAAGGCCAGGTGCCTGTGTAAAAGCAATGGCATCAATTTGTTCCAGGCTGCATTGCGCTTTTTTCAAAGCTGCATCCACTACCGCAACAATATGCTGCATATGGGCCCTGCTCGCCAATTCAGGAACAACGCCACCATATTGTGCATGCACCTGTTGTGTGGCAATTATGTTTGAAAGTATTTTGCCATCAACACAAACGGAAGCCGCTGTTTCGTCGCAGGAGGATTCGATGGCGAGTATGACTACCGACTGCTCACCCCCCAGCCTCCTAAAGGGGGAGTTGATTACGCTCATATTGCAAAGATAATTTAATAAGGAGCTTATGTTTACAAAAAGGAATTCAAAGTTTATTAATTGAAACATTCAATTTCATTATAAACTTTAGAATATTAGAGGCCAAGTTCCCCCTTCAGGGGGCGGAGGGGGTTTAACTTCTGATCGCCACAACCGGATCCATTTTCGCCGCCTTAGATGCAGGAAAAATACCGGCAATGATTCCTACCATCAGGCAAACAAAAACTGTAATGATAAGCATGGGAACAGAAATATAGATGGGGAAGTTCAGCAGGCTTGAAGAGATAAGGGTGCCCACCCAAACAAAAAACAATCCGAAACCGCCGCCGAGAAAACAAAGTATGATCGCCTCCAATAAAAATTCAAAAAGTATTGAGCCTTTTTTTGCACCAATCGCTTTTTTAAGGCCTATGATGGGCGTTCTTTCTTTCACGGTTACAAACATAATATTAGCGATCCCAAATAAACCAACAATGAGGCTGATCCCTCCAATGATAGAGCCCACAATATTCAGCACTGAAAAAAAGCCTGTTATCGCCTGGCTAAATGCTTCAACGCTGTTTAAAGAAAAATTATCTTCATCTTTTGGTCCAAGTTTTCTTATTTGCCGCATGATACCTCTCAGTTCGTCGCTGAGTGCCGCAGTTGTAACTCCCGCTTTCCCATTTGCAATCAATATTGGGTTTGAATATTCTTCTTTAAAGAGTTGTTTGCAGAATTTATAAGGAAGCATTACACAATTATCATAATCCCAACCAATAAAATTGGAACCTTCTTTTTTTATTACACCAACGATGGTTGCTTTTTTCCCTTTGATCTCGATTTGTTGCCCAAGTGCCCTTTCTGTTCTCCCAAATAGACTTTCTGCATTGGCAAAACCAATTAAACAAACATTACTGCCAGCAGTAAATTCGCTGGAAGAAAAAAAACGCCCATCTGCAAATTTGATGGGTTGAATACTCATTTGTGCTTCAGTGATGCCATACACACCTGCACTTTGAATAAGATCATCCTTATGAGAAATGCTTCCACCTGTTTGCATTAAGAAAGAAACATCATATAATAATTCTGACCGCTGCTTGATCATGCCTGCTTCCTCGTATTTCATTACGGGCCTTGCCCTGAATTTCCAGAAAGGTTGATCGGGACCGCCGCTGTAATCCCATTTATCAATGTAAATAGTATTATCACCGAGGCTCTTTACTTCTGATTGAATATTTCTTTCGAGACTATTTACTGCTGCCAGTACACCAATGATACAGAATATACCGAAAGCAATACCAGTGAGGCTAAGTGCACTGCGGAGTTTATTTGCCAGTAACTCCTGGAAAGTAAGCCTGAGAGAATTGAGAAGGATGTTAAGCGTTTTGCGCATGGATCAAAAGTACGGAACTGTTTGTATTGGCAGTGTGGAATTATGGTGAGCGGGACAGCCAGGGGCAGGCTGTTAGCTATGAGGTATGAGCTGGTTTCAATTGATCGAAGTCAATAATAAAATTACACCAATTACATTATAAACCTTATTAACTCCATCAACTACATCAACTTCTTAAACCTCTTAAACCTCTTAAACCTTTCTTAACCTTTCCCCCTTCCCCATCCAAACCAATCATTCCCATTTGCATATAACATCAGCGCAAGTAAAAAGATCATCCCGGCGATCTGTGCATATTCAAGGAATTTTTCACTTGGCTTGCGACCGGTTATCATTTCTATCAATGTAAATAAAACATGACCACCATCCAATGCAGGAATGGGTAACAGGTTCATAAAGGCCAGGATAATTGAAAACAATGCGGTGATCGACCAAAAGCCCTGCCAGTCCCAACCACTGCCGTCAAACACGTTTGCCATACCTTTAAAACCGCTGAGGCCTTTGTATGCTTCTGTTTTAGGAGACAGGATCAGTTTGAACTGATCGATATAATCTTTCAGGGAATTCACAGCAAGTGTAAACCCTGCAGGGAAAGCACTAAAAAATCCATAATCTGTATGTTGAATCTTAAAATAACCCAGGCTGTCATACGCTGCCGGTGTTAAACGGGCAGGCATCATTTTTCCGTCATCATTCAATTGAACGGGCACCAAAACCGTTGAGCCATTACGCTCTACCGTTAGCAATACTTTTTGATTCTTTTTATCGCTGCAATAGGCTGCCATCTCATCAAGATAATTGATGGACAAAGAATCAACTTTCAGGATCTTGTCCTGGAATTGAAGCCCCGCTTTTTTTGCGTTGGAAATGGTATCTTTTGCATCAAACTTGCCAATGATAGCCGGGAGCCTCGGTGTAAACAAACTGCCACGTGTTTTCTTTTTTTCTACCAGTTGCCCGATAAAATTCACTGGGATGGTCACTTTTTCCGATTTGCCATTTCTTACAATGTCAATTTCACCTCCACCGCTAAAAACAATCTTCTTTGCAATATCCTCGAAATATTTAATGGAGTCATTATTCACAGAAATTACTTTGTCGCCATCTCTTAAGCCTATTTTATACATGAGGGAATCGGTTACCCAAACACCATCTTTTAAAGATTTATTCGGAATTTTATCTTCTCCCCAAACCATTAAAATACCCGCATAAATAACGAATGCAAGCAATACATTAACAGTAACACCACCAAGCATAATGATCAATCGCTGCCAGGCCGGCTTGCTCCTGAATTCATAAGGTTGGGGCGGAAGTTTAAGTGCTTCTTTATCCATGCTCTCATCAACCATTCCTGCTATTTTTACATAACCGCCCAATGGCAACCAGCCTATTCCATATTCGGTTTCACCCACTTTCTTTTTAAAAATAGAAAACCAGGGATCAAAAAATAAATAGAATTTATCGACCCTGCATTTAAACCATTTTGCAGTGATATAGTGCCCAAATTCATGGAGCAAAATGAGTATCGAAAGAGAAAGTAGTAATTGCGCTGCCTTCAAACCTACGCTCGACCAATCAATAGATAATAACGTCATATTTAAAACTAAACCCGTGAAGGGTACATTTAATTTGTTAGGTAATTTACATTCGACCGTTTAAGGTTTCCCGTTTAAGGTTGAAAGTTTTTTTGAATCGAAACAACTTGTGAATCTTTAAACGTTTTAAACCTTAAACCTTTTAAAGGTTAAACGTTGCCTCACAATTTCATCAACGAAGCGGCAAAGTTACGTGCCTCACCATCGCTGTCAAAATATTCCTGTAATGTAGGTTTGTTAATAAATCCCACTGCCTGCATGGTTTTTTCCACCACAGCTGTGATATCGAGAAAGCCTATACGATTTTTGAGGAATGCCCAAACAGCAATTTCATTTGCAGCATTCAGTACGCAAGCAGTGTTGCCCCCCTTTTGTAATGCCTCGATGGCAAGGCCAAGGTTTCTGAATGTTTTAAAGTCTGGTTCCTCGAAATTCAATGCAGGATATTTCCTGAAATTCAGCCTGGGAAAATCATTTTTTATACGTTGCGGAAAGCCAAGCGCATACTGAATGGGTAGCTTCATGTCTGGCAATCCCATTTGAGCTTTAATGCTACCGTCTTCAAACTGAACCATGCTGTGGATCACACTTTGAGGATGGATCACAACTTCAATTTGTTCAGGCTTTAAATTGAATAACCATTTTGCCTCGATCATCTCAAGCCCTTTATTCATCAGTGTTGCCGAGTCGATCGTGATCTTCGCACCCATCGTCCAGTTGGGATGTTGCAGCGCATGATCCCGTTTTACATTAACTAGAAAATTAGGTTTCTTGCCGAGGAAGGGACCACCACTAGCCGTTAAGATAATCCTTTCAATGGGGTTCCTTGCCTCACCGATAAGGCATTGAAATATGGCTGAATGTTCGCTATCAACTGGAATAATGGGTGCCTTTTTCTCCAATGCCATCTTCATCACGAGATCACCAGCAACTACCAGCGTTTCCTTGTTGGCAAGCGCAATTACCTTTCCTTTTGACACAGCTTTTAATGTAGGCTTTAAACCTGCGAAACCAACAATTGCGGCGATCATTACATCATAAGTATCAAAGTCTGCAACTTCTTCCAGGGCAGCTTCACCAGTGAACACCTTCACCTGTGTAGAACCCAAAGCGGCTTTTACCTTTTCATATTTCTTTTCGTCCCCGATAACCACCGCATTGGGCTTAAATTCCAGCGCCTGGCTTATTAATAATTCATCATTGGTTTGTGCAGTTAATATTTCTATTTCAAAAATATCCGGGTTGGAACGAACCACATCAAGCGCCTGAGTGCCTATCGAACCTGTAGAACCAAATATCGCTATGCGCTTTTTTGCATCAGCTCCTGCCATATCAATGATTTTATTTTGAATTATTTATATATGACAGGCAATTTAGTGTAATATCAGCAATGTAGGATGTATGATTTGAGATTTAAGATCTAAGATGTATGATCTAAGATGTAAGATGTATGATGTAAGATGTATGATGTAAGATGTATGATTTAAGATGTTTAAGAAAATAGTTTCGAATTAGAGATATCTTAAATCTTAGATCTTAGATCACAGATCTACCACCTTTTTGGTTAAGTTAGAATGCTGCACTGCTTCAATGATCCTCATTACGTTCAAACCCTCTTCGGCGGTAACAGGTAATTTTTGATCATTGCTGATGGCTTCATAAAGCCGATCGTAAAACTCCATGTAGTTGCCCTGCAGGGAGATGACTTTCTGTAGAACCGTTTCTCCATCCTTAAGAATATTAAGCGTGCCGGCAGCGTCCACGGGCTCTTTGCCCCAGTCAACTGAATCGGGTTGAATGCCTGATTTCAAAAACTCTTCCTGTATATCTGCCCTGGATTTCACAAAAGAGCCCTGCGTACCATGAAAACTGTATGCGGGCGGTATTTCTTTTACAATTAAACCTGCTTTTAATCGCACCGTGAGCCCGGTGTAGAACAGATGCATATCAAAATAATCATTCACCATTGATAGTGGCCGCAATACCCTTAAAAAACCGAATAAGGATTGGGGCATCCCAAAAAGATGCAAAGCCTGGTCAATGATGTGCGGGCCAAGATCGTGCAGCAAACCCGCCCCGGGATTAATCGTTTCCTTATGTTGTTTTGGGCTGAGATTCAAATTAAAACGATCGAAATGAATTTCAGCTTCTACAATCTTACCCAATGACCCTTCATCCACTATTTTTTTTACGGTTTTAAAATCACTGTCAAAGCGCCTGTTTTGAAATACTGATAACTTTTTATTTTTGACTTTTGCGATCTGTATCAACTCTTCCGCTTCACTAACGGTAACTGTAAACGATTTTTCCACTACCACATGCTTTCCGGCCAGCAAGGCTTTTTTTGCGAAATCATAATGAGTATAATTGGGTGTATTTACTATCACAAGATCAATCGCTGCATCAGCAAGCATTGCTTCTAAAGAGCCGAAAGAAATAATACCGGGATAAACGGATGCCGCCATTTTTTTCAAACGTTCCCATACGCCGTATAAGATAAATCCCTTATTCAGATGAAGAAATGGGGCATGGAATACTTTTCCGCTCATACCAAATGAGCATAATGCGGTGTTAAGAGGTCTCATAAATGTATGGGGTATGATTTGTGATGTATGATCTTTGAAATCATTGAATCTTATAAAATAATAGACTGGATATTGAGGCCATTGCGGCGACAACATTCGAAATCAAAGACATCGAAGATCCTGGATCATATTTCACAAGCCGCTGTCGGGGTTTGCAACCGCCGACAGGGCTGACTGCCGGTTGCCGGTTACAATAAATGCCTTCATCGCATCTGCAATTTTCCTGTCATTCCCCAACCTGGCTACTTTGTTTTGTCCACCAAGCTTACCAATACTTTTCATGTAATTTACAAAACCATTTTTTGGTACCACGGTAATTTTCAGCGGTTGAAGAATATTCCCTCGTATAAGATCATCGTAGTAAACATTTTTATTGCGCAGGTTGTTATCTATCTTTTTTGCAAATTGTTGAAGATCGGCAGGCATATTTTCAAATTCAATGAACCACTCATGATAGCTTTTCCCTTTGTCGGTGCTGATAAAAGGTGCTACAGTAAATTCGGTAAGCTGAACATTTTCTTCTGCTGCTGCATTCAATATAGCAGATTCAACTTCTTCTACGATCACATGTTCGCCAAAGGCTGATATAAAATGTTTGATACGGCCGCTCACCATGAGCCTGTAAGGTTCTGTGGATAAGAACTTAACTGTATCGCCGATGTTATAAGCCCAGAGGCCTGCGTTGCTGCTGATAATAAGTGCATAATTTTCTCCCACTTTCACATCCTTAAGGGTGAGCCTTGTTGGGTGCTCAGCCTGTATCTCTGCAATTGGAATGAATTCAAAAAATATCCCGCTATCTGTATTCAGCAACATGCCGGGCTCTTTCTGTGAATCCTGGAAAGCAAAAAAGCCTTCACTAGCGGGAAATAATTCAATAGTATCGATATTGCGGCCAATGCTCTCCGTTAGTTTTGCCTTGTAAGGTTCGAAATTTACTCCACCTTGTACCATCAGGCCAAAATTTGGAAATAGTTCTCCTATTTTCTTTCCTGATTTTTCTATGAGCCTGTCAAAATACATTTGCATCCATGGGGGAATACCACTGATCAGCGTCATATTTTCATTGATGGTTTCCTCGACGATCTTATCCAGTTTCTGCTCCCAATCCTCGATACAATTTGTTTCATAGGAGGGCAATTGGTTTGCACGCAAATATTTTGGCACATGATGGTTCACGATACCGCTTAACCGCCCGGTAGGGATGCCGCCAATCCTTTCCAATACCGGGGAACCACTAAGGAATATCAACCTGCCATCAGCAAATTTTGTATTGCCTGTTTCTGCCATATAACATAACAAGGCATTTCTTGCAGTATTGATGTGATTGGGAATGGAGTCCTTGGTAATCGGAATGTATTTTACGCCGCTTGTTGTGCCACTTGTTTTTGCAAAATAAATGGGCACGCCCTTCCATAAAACATTGTGCCGGCCTTCTTTTATTTTTTCGATATATGGTTTAAACTCTTCATAATCCCTGATGGGCACCTGCTGTACAAAATCTTCATGGCTTTTTATGGAGGCGTAATTGTGATCTTTACCGAACTGTGTTTTTTGACCTGTCTTAATCAAATGGTTGAAGACCTTTGTTTGATCCGCAACCGCCGTCATCATTCCCTTCCTGATCTGCCGGTGTATGTAATTGGCAAAGGGTTTTGCCAGGAAAGATTTTATCTTCATTTAAACACGATTATCGATCAACCATTAAAATTATTATAATTATTATTAGAGATGAAATCTTATTTGACAAATGGCATCAACACATTCAATTTTGAACTTTATACCAGTTAAAAAGAACTAATCTTTGAAACTTGGACCTGTTTTAATTACAATCACATGGCCATTCCCGATCAAGATCTATCACTGTTACCACAACCAATTCACTTTCATGTGGAGCAACCACGATCCTTACACGCTGTTTGTCATGCGTTGTTCCTTCCAATGGGTACGTTTTACCTTTATCGCTTTCTTCAACCTTCGCATAGTCGATCATGCCGCCTTTTATTATTTCCTTAACTTCTGATTCATCAATATGCCTGCAGTCCATACGGCAAAGGGCGTGTTTACTGTAAATGATATTTTGGATCGTTCGGTCGATAGGATCATCGGCTGTAAAAGTTGGAACAGCCACTGTTGCTGGCGATTCCACATGTATGGGAGCCCGCATTGAAGCGCCCCGTTGATGCGTTTTGATCCAAAAAAACAATAGCCCGGCAGCAATTAATAATATGAATGGAAGATATTTTTTAAGCACAGTGCAAGGTAATCAATTTGAACGATCTGGTAATTGGCTGCAGCGCAATCTGGAAATGAGCAATCGTACCATTTGACAACTTGCGGGGCCGGGAACAAGTAAAACAAAATTGAAATTTTTAACACTGACATTGAAGCTTGCCAGGCAGCGTTTATCGACAATCTTTGCGGACGCAGCTTTAACTTCCAACTGGTATAAGTTGGAAAATTAGAACGCTGAAAAAATGATTTTGTGATGCGCACACAGCTAAAACGCCAAATCATTGAATTGACGTATTTTCGCGGCCATGAGTAAGACCGTGGCTTTACATACATTGGGCTGTAAGCTAAATTTCAGCGAAACCACTTCTATTGGGCGGTTACTGGAAAATGACGGCTTTGTAAAGAAGGACTTCGACGATATTGCCGATGTGTATGTGATCAATACCTGTTCAGTGACAGATAATGCTGATAAAGAATGCAGGTACCTTGTACGCCGCATTCAGAAGAAAGCGCCTGAAGCCATGATCGTGATTACGGGTTGCTATGCACAGTTAAAACCGAAAGAGATCGCTTCCATCCCGGGGGTAAACCTGGTATTGGGTGCTGCAGAAAAATTCAACATTACCCAGCATCTCAAAGAATTAACAAAGAACGATCCGGCAAAGATTTGCAGTTGCGACATTGCAGATGTAAATAGCTTTACTGCTACCCATTCAGTGAAAGAAAGGACCAGGATATTTTTAAAAGTACAGGATGGCTGCGATTATAACTGTAGTTTTTGCACAATACCAATGGCGAGAGGAAAAAGCCGCAGTGACAGTATAACCAATGTGTTGAAAGAAGTGGCAGATGTTGCCGCCGGTGGGGCAAAGGAAATAGTGCTAACTGGTATCAACCTCGGCGATTTTGGGAAAGGGGACAGCGGTGGTAAAAAATATGAAGAAGATTTTTTTGGCCTTATAAAAGCCCTTGATGAATTTGCTTCAGTAGAAAGATTCAGGATATCATCTATTGAGCCAAACCTCTTAAGCAATGAAATGATTGAATTTGTAAGCAACAGCAAAAAGTTCATGCCTCATTTTCACATTCCTTTGCAGAGTGGCAGTAATAAAGTATTAGCGGCCATGCGTCGCCGGTATAAGAGAGAGCTGTATGCAGAAAAAGTGATTTTGATAAAACAATTAATCCCACATGCCTGCATTGGCGCTGATGTGATCGTTGGCTTCCCGGGCGAAACTGCAGCGGATTTTAATGAAACAGCGAGGTTCATAGAAGGCCTCGATCTTGCCTACCTGCATGTATTCACATATTCCGAAAGAGATGATACTCATGCATTATCATTAGGGCCGGTTGTTCCCGTACATATTCGCAATGAAAGAAACAAAATCCTTCGCAATATCAGCTATAGTAAAATGCAGGCATTTACTGCAAAACACATCGGGCAAAAAAGAAAAGTATTATTTGAAACTGCAGGAAAGAACAGGATGATGGAAGGATACACAGATAACTATATCAAAATTACTGCGCCTTACAAAGAAGGCTGGGAGAATGAGATTGTGGAGTGGAGGATCTAAAAAGCGATGCGGGATGCGTGATACGTGATCCGAGATACAGGATTCGAGATGCTATCAATTGAACATCACGTATTTCGAATCCCGTATCCCGCATCCCGCATCCCGCATCCCGTATCCCGTATCCCCCTAAAATTCATTCCAGCTTTTATGCGACAACATTTTGCTAAATCCCGAACGGATTTTTGGATCACTCAACATACCAAGGTGCCTTTCATGGTGCATATCGGTTCCTACATACGAAGCCAGGTCATTTTTTAGAAGATATTGCGCCACCTTAAGCGCATCTTTACCGTAATAACCGGTAAGTGACAGGAGATTTACCTGCAACTTGAAACCAAGTTCGGCAAGGTGATGAAACATTTTATAATTACCGTAGTAGTATGGATAACGTTCAGGATGGGCCAGTATTGGTACATAGCCCTCCATGATAATAGCAAACGACATTTTACCAGGATCCTCTGGCATTGAAGCATAGGAAAATTCAGTGAGGATAATATTGTCCTGTAGCGTAAGTAATTTATTTCCTCCATTTAAAATTTCATAGAAATAACTGTCAAGCATATACTCCGCAGCAGCACTCACTTTGAAATCGATCTTTTGCTTAGTTAGTTCAAGTTGCAGTAAATTCAAAGCAGCATTGATGGTCTCAGGGTTGTTTCGATAAAGATCGCCAATGATATGTGGCGTTGCTATCGATCTTGTTACTCCCATTCTCATAAGCCCTTTTATAAGTTTAATGGAAGTTTCCACATCAGGTGACCCATCATCTATACCCGGCAATATATGTGAATGCATATCCGTTTGAAAAGGAAAGTAATTTCCTTTATCGTCGGTTGATTTTTTATTTTTAAAAAAAGAGAACATGGGTGGTAGAGGTTTATTTTATTCGGAATTCTGCGTGATACGGGATGCGTGATAGGGGATGCGTGATACGGGATGCGTGTTGCGGGATCCGGGATACAGGATCCGAGATGTTGATCACGCATACGACATATCGTTTCCGTATCCGGCATCTCGTATCTCGAATCCCGTATCTCGTATCTCGAATCCCGTATCTCGAATCCCGCAACACGCATCCCGTATCTCGTATCTCGGATCTGGCATCCCGAATCACGATCGGCTATTTCTTATAATACTGGTGAACCTTGCTCAGCGGTTTGAGAATGGATACAAAAAACGCAAAGGGAATGTTGTTTTTTTTCATCGCCAGGTAATCCCGCCTGTTGGCTCTGAAACGTTGGCGAAGGCTGCTGTTGCTCTGGCCTCCCCTTCTCATCTTCACGATCAGTTTGGGAATATAATAAGAACTTACGCGGTATTTATACAGGTATCGTGCCATGAACTCGTAATCAGCAGCACTGTAGTAATGATTTTCATATCCACCATACTTAGCCAATAATTCCCTTTTGAAATAAAATGTTGGGTGGGCCGGCATCCATCCATAATGGAAAAGGCTGCGTTTGTATTCCTTCCCCTTCCAGATGCGGTGAATTTTTTCGGTATCTGTTGCATCAACATATTCCAGGTCGCCGTAAATGCTATCAACTTTTTGTTCTTCAAATGCCTGCACGATCCACCCTATAACCTCTTCTGAATCCAGCATATCATCACTGTTCAATATTCCGATCACATCCCCGGTAGCCATCTCCATACCTTTGTTGATGGCATCATACATGCCCCTATCCGTTTCCGATACCCACTTTGAAATTTGTGACTCATATTTTTTGATAATACCAATTGTCCCATCTTTTGATTTCCCATCAATGATAATATGCTCTATATTCTTATAGCGCTGGTTAATAACAGATACAATACAATCCTCCAGGAATCTTTCTGAATTATAAGTAGCTGTTATTAGCGTTACTTTCATTTTTATACTTTAGTTAATCCTTAAACAAAACCTCACCAGTTTGGAAAACATCATAGCTTTGCTAAGACTGTACAATAATAAAATTTTATTATTAAAGAATCGTTCATTGAAGATTATTTTCTGATGATCAGGATATTTTCTATGGCAAGCATATCCATTTGGGTTCTGGTATAGCAGGCCAGGGCCTCCTCGGGGCTGTTCACGATGGGTTCGTTTTCATTAAAGGACGTATTTAAGAGGATCGGTACACCGGTTTTCCTCCTGAAAGCATCAATGAGTGCATAATAACGGGGAGAAATATTTTTGTCTACGGATTGCAACCTTCCTGTACCATCAACATGAGTTACTGCCGGAATTTCTGACCTTTTGCCTTCTTTGATAGGAAATACTTTTTCCATAAATGGAACCGATTCGTTCAGCTCAAAATAGTCGCCAACGTATTCTTTTAAAATAGAGGGAGCAAAAGGCCGAAAACTTTCCCTTCGTTTAATCTTTAGATTGAGTATCTCTTTTGCATCATTCCTCCTGGGATCCGCAATGATGGATCTTCCTCCAAGCGCTCTTGGCCCAAATTCGGCCCGGCCACTCATCCAACCCACCACGCCGCCACCTATCAAACAGTCTGTTACCTTGTCGTACATTTCTTCATCTGCTAACTGCGTGTATGCAATGCCTTTAGCATCCAGTATTTTTTTGATTTCATCATTGCTAAACCGGCTTCCTGTATAAGCTGAAAATATTGGTTGCTGCCTGGCCGTTTTTAACAGTTGATGCTGCACATACAATGCTGCACCCATTGAAATACCTGCATCATGGCCTGCAGAAGGTATATACACATTTTTGAAACCTGTATTCCTTGTGATCTTTCCATTGGCAACGCTGTTTTGGGCCACACCTCCGGCGATGCAGACATTTTCTAAACCCGTGCGCTTCTGCAAATGATTAAGAATATGAAAGATGGTTATTTCGGCCATACGTTGTACGGAAGCTGCCAGATCTTTGTGATACTGGCTGAGTGGCTCATCTTTTTTCCTTGCCGCACCAAACTTCACTATCATGTGTTCACTGTACATGGGGGCAACTACCGGTATATGATCATCACCGTAGGAAATCACACCAGCGGTTCCCTTTCGGAAATATTTTAGATTCAGTTTAAATAATCCATTGGGAGTGAGTTGTACAACATCATGCAACTGGTCCGTATATTTAGGTTCGCCATAGGGCGCCATACCCATCACTTTATATTCATCACCATAATGGGGAAACCCGAGCAACTGTGTAAATGCTGTATAAAAGATACCAAGTGAATGTGGAAAATCAATAGAATCTAAGACTTCCAGTTGGTTAGCTTTCCCAATGGCAGTCATAGTGGTTGAAAAATCACCAGAGCCATCAATTGATAAACAGGCGGCATCTGTAAATGGTGAAGCAAAAAAAGCAGAAGCAAGATGGCTCCTGTGGTGTTCGATATTTTTTATTTTATTTATGAAAGCTGAGTCGGGCAGCCCGGATATTTTAGAAAGCTCATCCTGGATAGACGCAACTTTACGGCTATTGGAAAGCCTGTCCCTGACAGCTGCAAAACTTCCCGAAGGATTCGAAGCCAGGTACATTAACTTGTTAATCATTTTTGCTTTAGGATCACGTCCAATGGCAAAATAATCTACAGCTTCATAGGATATCCCGGCTTCTTTTAAACAAAATTCGATAGCCAGTTTTGGAAACCCGGCCCAATGTTTAATCCTGGTGAATCTTTCTTCTTCTATTGCTGCGATCATTTTTCCATCCACGAAGATGGCCGCAGAAGAATCAGCATGATACGCGTTTATTCCTATTATTATCATTAATTGAATTTGTTAGGATTTAAGAGGTAAGATGTAAGATTTAAGATCTAAGATCTAAGATTTTCGGGATGAATAATAAATCTTATATCTTAGATTTTTTAGTATTCTCATTCACGGAATTCTTTGAAAAGAAATACATCATAATAAAAATGGCAAGATAAGCCACAATGTTAAATACGGTATGATGATCCAGGCCAACAGGCGTGTTCCAGTTCCTGTAATTTGCAACCAACACCAGGCTTATACGGCATACATTTATTACCCATAGCAATAACAAGCCGCCCAGCAGCCATAGTATCTTCTTTTTTAAAGTTGTTACCGAGGCCAATACAAATGCGATCCAGAAACTCATTACCCCATAGCCTACGCAGTCATAAGCAACCTGCACACCACTTCCATTTACAACCCGTATAACAAAAAATGGTGCCCGGTAAGTATTTATGCCAAAAAAAGAGAGCAGGAATTTTGAAGCATCAATGAGGCTGCCCATAATGAAGCCAACATAGTCAAGGTACTTTTCTGCAAATGGGCTATAGAACCCGGCTGGGGCAACCGCACCTATTAGTATCAGTGTTCCAAAATAGCAAACTGAAAATATCAATAAGAATTTTACACTGAATTTTATAAAATGCTTATCCGAAAAGATATTCAGGTATGGATTAATCATCCTTTTCACGGGCTCTTTTTTTCTTTATTACAGGTTACCAAAAAACATTTTGCTATACTGTTTCTTTAGCAAGCTGATGTCCAAAGATTCTTCGGCAAATTTGATCGCTCCATTGCTCCATTGATCAAATACCGTTTGTGGCATCGCAGCAAAAAAATCAATTGCATTCTTTATAGCATTAACTTCTGTGTTCACATTCATCCCTGCCATTTTTTTCTCCAGTCCCAACCAGGGGGTATTCATACTGGTAATAACAGGCCTGCCTGCAGTGAAGGCTTCGTAAAAAGCATGGCCGAAATTTTCACTTTTACTTGGCATTATAAACACATCTGCTTTCGCAAGATACTCCTTTACTTTTTGCGGCTCAACGTCACCGTGATAATGCACTTTAATGTTTGCCGGAAGTTTTTTTATCTCACGGAGGCATTGCTGCCAGTACTCCATATCCTTTACCGGCCCGCAAATATGGTATTCAATATTGTCTTTGCAAATTTCCAATGATTCCAATACCAGCAAATGATTTTTAACGGGCCCTATCAACGCTATGCTTACAAGATCCAGCCTGCCTGGCGCTTTTTTGCTAACAGCAGCCCCGGTAAATTTCCTTGGGAAATTGCCTGCTATAAAAACAGTAAGCCCCGTTCCGAAGGTTTGCTCTATAAATTTTTTTTCCTCCTCATCGGTAGCATGAAAGCTTATCTTCTTTTTAATACCAAGCATCCTCAAAACAGCCAGGTAAATTTTTTTCTTAAGCGGCTTTTGAGAAAGGGCACCTGGATGAAGCATACCACGAACAGAAAGTATCTTGTGTTTCACTTTGCAAAACAACAGAGGCACAATATTGAAATGCCAGGAGTAAATACCTATGACAAATAGCACATCAGGCTTTATAGAATCAATCAGCGTTGTTAAAGTGTCGCTGCGTTTTTCGGGTTCTGCATACCACACTTTTGTATGAACATTATAATCAACCCATTTTCCTGTTTCTATATTTTGGAGGCTCACATTGTTCAAATCTGTGTTACCACAAAAAATCCTGTATTGAATTTCTTCGTTGAATTCATTCACAAGATTTGCAATGGACTGCACAGGCCCGCCGGCCCTGAAAGCAGGTGAAAACCACGGGATACAAATGAAGATCGTTGTCAAGTTGCCAGTCTCATTTTAAATTTACTGCTCCATACCTGCACCATCACGAAAATTACGAAACTGCATTTTACCACGTGCCCTAAAATAGTTTGTAATTCACAATCTGGACGAATGGGATAATAAAATACGAGGCTGGTGAATAAAATTAATACCGGGTATGTTTTACTAAAACGATAAAAGGCTTTGAGCACTTCGCTAAAAAAAAATCCATAAACAAACATAAAAATCCAACCTCCGCCTATTCCAAAATTAATGTAAGCGTCGCCAACAGAGCTCAATCCCATTGATGTTCCCTGTGCGATTGGCATGCCAGACCATTTCATAAAAAAATTCCTGTCACCAGCATTCAGTTTATTGGGAGCAAGTATCCTTGGCATAACGGCAGCTTCCACGATGTCGGCAAGTTCTTCACCTTCTGCAAAAGGCACCCTCGCGGGAATATTCGTCATGATGTTTGTAATGATAAATCCCTGGTTGATCCTAACATTACTTTCTCCGAGTTTTTTTAAACTAAAAAAAGTATTATTCTCGCGGCTTTCATCCACTGTCTTTTTCAATGTGTTTACCCCGGCTTCCTGGCCTTCTGTCCAGGTAGCTTCACGGTAGCCACCTTTTATAAGCTGGATCAATAGCGCCAGTGCTATAAATCCGGTTACAAAAATTCCTTTGGTAATATTGGTGGGCTTATATTTAAAAGCAAATACAGCTCCCAGGAAAATGACCCATGTAAGCAGATCATGGAACATAGCTTCTCCCAGTGAGGATGAAATGACTGAACCATAAACAAGCACGAGAAAAATGGGCTTCAGGTGTTGATTTCCCAAAATGATCATGAACGTGCCAATGAATTTGAAACTGCCCAATAGTACAAATAAGAACATTAATTCAGAACCAAAAAACCTGGACAATATACTCGACACAAATCCAATACCTATAAGCACATAAGGCACCTGCTGGTTAGCCTTCACATAATCCTGGATCTTTTCCTGGCTAATCATCTCTCCTTCCAGGAAACCGGATTTTATGTGAAGTCCTGCAATAAATGCCATCACAGCCGGTAACACATATGCGAAATATTCTTCTTCCGGTATCTGCATTCTCAGGAAACCTCGTTGATACGAATCAAGCCCATTATAAGCAAGCATTGGACCCACCAGCATTTGCAAACACATAAAAGAACCAAGCAGGTATCTTATTGGTAAAATATAACCTAAAGAATAGAATAACAAAAAGAACTGGTGGAGCGATACTACGATTGCAAAATAAGAAAACCAGGTAAGTTCAGGGAATAGCAACCGCAGGAAAACGATCACCCCAAGGTAGAGGCTCCAGTTAAAATTTACTTTAAATAACGAATGCAATTCTGATAGATTTTATTTTTTAGTAGCAAAAATCATGGCGTTTCCTACGGTTTGAGGTGCAAGTAAAATCTTTTTCTTCTTATTGTTTGTTAAACTAAACAAACGATACCCGTAATCCAGTAACAGTTGCTGCGCTGATCCAGCTTTGATCCCGTTCGCAGATTCTTCTATAATATCAATGAATTCAAAAAGTATATCGGGCGCATTGGCTTTGCTCAACAATTTTTTTGCACCTTTAAAACCATAATACTCATAGCCTTCAATATCAACTTTTATGAAATCTATTTTCTCAATGCCTTTTTGTTCAAGAAGAGTATCCAGGGAAATTGTATCAACCAGTTCTGCTTCTTTGGTGAAAAGACTGGACATTGATCCTTTGCCAAATTTGTCAACCGGGCTATAAAAATTAACGGTTTGCCCGTCTGTATCCATTATTGCTTTATTAATTGCTGTGCAATTTTCCGCCTGGTTATAAGCTATATTAAATTCCAGGTATTTATAAACCCGTGGTGAGGCTTCTATGCAAATCGCTTTGATATCTTTTCTTTGCATACAAACAGGTAGGGAAATTGCTCCAACATTTGCGCCCATATCTACCAAAATAGCATTGGGAGGGAGATGTTCGAGAATGAGCTCAATCGTTTCCTTTTCAAACACGCCATCTATATAAATATCGAAACCTACATCTTCCTTGATATTGGGTAATTTATAAGCGCAACCGTAACTGGCTTTCACAATAACATCCTGCAGTGTTGCTATCTTGTTTTTGAGAAACAATCTTGCAAGCCTTCGCTTCCCTTTAAAAGATCCTGTGCTTCTAAGAATGGTTCCTATCATTGTAAAATTGAGATTAAAAAATGGCAATTAAAATACAAAAATGTAGCATATTTAACCCGGCACTCTAGCCTCTTAAGATCTTGCGTTCCCTGAGTTCCCTGTTGATGAAAAACAAATTACATCCAAATGTTTTCAAAAAATCGAAGTCAGCCTGGAGCAAAACTGAAATTTTCTGCCGGTCAGCTTCAGTATCAAATTCAATACAAATAAGTAGACATTTGGCGATCGTATTTTTTCCACCTTCCAAGACTTCGTAATTCAATCCCTCAACATCGATGCTTAAAAAACTTATGAAGCCAATAGGAAGATTCCTGATTGCATCATCGAGTTTCATCACGGGAAGGTAAACGGATCGATGGATATTTATAGAATGATCATCTGAAAAAGAGCTTACTACAGGCGTACTTGAAATATTGAACTTTAAGATCGCATTCGTGTTGCTGCAACCGATCATCAACGGAATATCCCGCTTCCTAAATCGCCTGAATAATTTAATAAGTTCCTCATTGGGTTCAATGATAATTCCCTGCATTTTGTGGCGATAGAGCAGGTAAGTATTGGAAATATCTGTTGGATGATTTGCGCCGATATCAAGGTACATCGATCCCTGTAGATCATATTGTTGCAACGTTTCTAATATAAAAACATCTTCGCCGTGTTGGGAATAACTCTTTTTTACAGCAGCAATACTATTCACAACAGCTACGATGAAACGCTTATATTTTCCAAGTGATGGGAAATGTTTTATTAAAAAGTCCTTAAACATAATTTACTTCCTTCGGGTTCTCGTTTACCTGTATGTCCAGTATATTCTTCTTTAGCAACGGGTCTATCTTCCCCTTAACCATGGCGCCTTCATAGTAGAGGGCATTGATTGCAGAAGGCCTGAAAAAATTATGAATATGATCTGGGTGCCTGATGAAGGGCGCATCAGCAATAAAACCTGCCCAATTGGAAAAGGTGCTTCCGGAAGATGAAAGAATGATCTTACTCCTGCTCAAAAGAAGCATATCCACGATATCCGCATTGCCTTCAATTAAGTTTATATTCTCCAGCTCAAACAATTCTTTAAACTCATGTTTATGACCATCAGTAAATAAAGATACCGGTAACGCCTGGCCGTAGATTGCACGTGCCTGTTGAATAAGGTCTACAAAGTAGCTTTCGGGTGTTCTTACGGGGCCGCCTTTAAAAGCCTCCCCTTCTTTAAGTTTCCGAAAATCGCCCATCCGGATATGCATACCAATTACGGGTGCGGTCGCATTTTCAACTTCTTTAATTATCCATGGATTCAAAAGTGGATACAATAATTCCAAAACCATCGCCCTATGATCACGGAGATCCCGGTAGTAATCACGCCAGTTGGGCAACTTCCCAAAAATAAAAACGGTATGCTCCGGTTTTTTACCTGCAAGTTTTGCTACTGACGGATCATAAACAACATTATATCGCTTTTTAAATGCCAGGACCTTTAAAATATCAAGGTACTCACCAACAATATTTTTTTGAAAATTAAAATAACCGCTATACCGTCGCTTGCTTTTTTCATTACGCAAATATGGTCCAAGTTTGAGCTGGTGGTAACCAACCACAATAACTTCCAGGCCATTTAAGTTTGCGAAGACAAACGCACTCATCAACGGGAAAAGTTGATTGCCTAATCCAGCTTTCGGTAATTTACATACTACTAAGCTCAAGCTTTGAATTTAAAAACTGTTTTCTCAATAACTGCAGCAAGTTGCTGAAGTGAATAGTTAGCAATTATTTCTTTTGATCGAAGTTTGAATGCTGCCAATTTACTTTTGCTGCTGTATAAGAGTTTTAATTTTTTCTGTAAGTCAACTGTATCTGTGGCCGTAAAAACATAACCATTTACAGCTTCTTCCACCAGGTCGGCGGCACAACCACAGCGATCACTTACTATTACAGGTTTCCCATTCGCCATTGCTTCATTTACCGACAATCCCCAGGTTTCACCGGGCCCTTTCGAAGGCAATACAAAAGCATCTGCCATCTCATAAACTGCAGGCATCTGCAACTGGTTTTGAAAATCAAGAAAATGAATGGAACTTTTATGCGCATAGGTTGTTTTAAGTTCATTTTCGAGTACACCGTTTCCAACGATCAACAGGTGTACATTCGACTGAAAACCTGCCTGCAAAAAAGAGTTGATCAAAAGTTCAGGATCTTTTTTCGGTTCTAACTTGCCCGCAAACAAGAATACAAAATCCTTACTGGGAATGTTCAATAATGTTCTGAATTCTTCTGCAGTCCTCAGGCAGTGATCATCATTACAGGCAAATCTTGCATTGTCAATTGCGTGAGGGGCAAACACAAGTTGTTTCTCTTTAAGCCCCGCCTTACGAAAATAATCATAGTTAGCCTTACCCACATACAAGGCAATATCAACAAAACGGTATATCCAGTTTAAAAATATTGTTCTTTTCAATGAACTAATAAAACCGGCTTTATCAAGCAAATTGGAATCACCCCTGAAAAGCAATGGTATTTTATTTTTAAAATGCCTCATTACTTTCAGATGGCTTTTGAATGACCAACCATAGATCAAAATAGCAGTGGGCTTATACTTGTTTATTGCATTGATTATACCCGGGTTGTCTATCCCGTTGAAATGATGAGAGCCCTTGTCTTTGGCAATATTTTCTAAAAATTCGTAAGGATATCCATTCAATAATGGTATATCCCAGGCGATCACTTTTCCAAAATCAGGGTCATACTTATCTTCCACTCCTTCTTTACCCCAGGTATAAAAAACATTGATATCGATAAGTTTCCTTTTTGCAAGCAATTCAAATAATGGTGCATTGTATTGAATGGGATGGGAAGTTATAATTGCTAACCGTTGTTGCATTCCTATTTTGTAAAAGACGCTTCGATCACTTTGATGGTTTTATTAAACTGTTCTTCAAAGTTCAGTTCGTTTTCAAAATCACGTCTTGCTGCTTTAGAAATTTCAGGGAGTTGTTTTAAGATGGTAACCAGGTTCTCTCTCAGTGATCCAAGGGAACCATCACTGAAGAATGTCCATGAATATTTACTCAAATATTTCTCAAACTGTTCAATGTTATAAAGTATAACGGGCAGTCCCGAAGCGGCATACTCATAAATCTTATTGGAAGCTGTTCCAAGCGTTCTGCTTACATTATCTGTTTTTTTATGCACGGCGATGCCTATATCACAGGATGCAGTGAGTGCAGGCAAGTCGGCATAAGGGCCAATGCCAATCCAGATCAGTTTGTCAGAAACACCAAACTGTTTTGCCAATGCACTTAATTTTTCTTTGTATTCATCTTTTACTGATCCCTTCAAAATCAACTGTAACTCCAGGCCTTCGATCTTTTCCTTTAGTAATTCTATCATTTCCTCCAATGCATGGCCATAACCTATAAATCCCTGGAAGATGATTTTTAGTTTATAAGTTGCAGGTACTTTAGAACCGGCTGCATGATACACTTTTAAAGACGGGTAATTGGGGATGGTGAAGTATTGCAGGTTAGTGTCAAGGTTGGGGTAAAATTCAAGCCTGTCTGATGACGGTAAAGAAAAATAATTGATGGACTTCATTGCCTTACGTTCATACTTAGCCGAAAACCAACCTATTGAGAATTTTCTTATGTGATGAATGCTTGGCATGTCATGGTTGTGATACCAAATCTTCTTCCTGTTACCAAGGAAAGGCTTTATTACAAAGAATGAAAGTAACGGTATTGAATCGTAGACAACCAGTAAGTCTGTTTTTTTGCTACATGTATATTTGCAGATGGTTCTTGTAAACTGTAAAAAAGAAAATGCTTTAAACATCATCCCTTTCTTTTCTGAATCTCTTACGGTAGTAAATTTTCCTACCTTCTTAACGGTTACATTTGAAGGAAAAGGATAACTCACTTCACTGTTATTCCTGCTGATCACAATCACCTCTTTGAATTTTTCGGCAAGGTTAAGTATAGCATTTATCGTGGGCGGATAAAAATCTGGGTCGATATAAATGGCAACTACTACACGGTTCATCGCTTGTTATTTATATTCAAAAATATTTTTTAAAACTTTCTTCAATCGTTCTTCATGTGAGTAGCCGCTTTGCCTGCATCTTTCCAATCCATTCGCCGCTATTTCTTTTCTTTCATTTGCTTTTCCAAGGTATTGATTCACTTTTTCCAGCAACATTTCCTTTGTATCAAAGAAAACAGCCTCTTTTCCATCCTCGAACAGCGTCAAATGGAGGGCACTTTTTTCAGCAATCATAAAACTGCCACAGGCAGGAATTTCAAAAGTCCGGCTGTCTTGCTCATCCCTGTTTCCGTGTCTTAAAAAATGCAATGCAATGTCCATTCCATTAATGCTTTTAATATATGCTTCGCCATACACAGATGGCCCTTTGTAAAATGGCTTAATGATGTTCCAGCGTTTTCCATTTGGCCAATCGTTGCCGGTTATACTAACGGGAACATTATTCTCAATAAGATGGGCAATATACTCTTCCCTGTTAGATTCATATGTTCCGATAAACCCGACACTTGTGTGATACTTTTCAAAATCTTCACCACCTAATTTTACCGGGCGATGAAAAGCCGGGTCATACGAACGATAACACATTTCCACTCTTCTCGCACCCACTTTTTTTAATTCAGGAACATTTACACTTCTTTGTACAAAATGGCAATCGTACAATTTAGCTGTGCTTATACAAAGGCGCCAGGCATACCTTAACTTACCTGTTGCATCATCTGTGATGAGGTCTATTATTTTTATTTTCGGGCATTTAGTCCTGATCTTTTTTAATGTTGAGGCAGTTAGAAACGGTTTGTTGTCAACCCACAACAGATCCGGCTCTTTTTGTTTTATTACTTCTACAACTTTTTTGTTCAACTTGTATATTCCTGGACCAATGTTCAGGTGATGATGAAAACGCGTAAAAATGCCCCGGTAAACAAATGGATCAATATCAATTCCCGTCAATTCATGCCCCAGCTTTTCAAGGCTTTTGAAGCGCCTGTATGAATTGCTCGTTTCATCCAGGCTTCCAATATATACAATACCAAGCTTCCCTGCAATACCTTCTTTGTTCATTTCCAATTAAAGATCTTTTTTTAATTCTGCGAGGTAATTGATATTCTTAAACACTTCCAGCCTCTCATTATATTTCTTTATGGGCACCAATCCATTTTTTACAATGCGGTAAATATGATATTGTTCATGCAATAAGTACCAGTAATCCTGGAAATATGTTCTTGAATCTATATTACAACCGCCAAATTCAAATTGTATAAAATCAATGCTTTTCTGCTTAAGCTTTGCTGCTGCTCCAGCCAGGCATTTATATTCATGCCCTTCAATATCCATTTTTAAAAAATTGATCCGGGCAATGTTTTTTTCAGCACAGTATTCATCAACGGTAGTGAAGCTTACATCTTCAACCAGTGACATATCTATTCCAATATGATCCAGCCTCCGTTTATAAACGGATGACATCCCTGAAACGGGGCCCCGCGTAAATAATTTCAGATCCTCCTTCTTCTCACCACAGCCAAGGTTATTCGCAATTATTTCCTTTCTGCTTCCTATGTTTTTAACAAAGACATCAAAGGTTGGTTTCGATGGTTCAAAAGCGTGGATACAAAACTTTTTTTCAGAAAAAATATCTGCAAGTTCCAATGAATAACTGCCCTTGTTTGCCCCTACATCAAAAAGGTTCAGGGGTTCTTCCTGAACAGGAAGCCTTGATCTTACATATTCGAGCGCTGATCTTTCACCATCTTTCTTAAACCCGTTAGTGTTTCCGAAATTCATTCCATACAATGAGGCATCATACAAAAACTCAAAGAACCTTTGAAGCCCGCTTCTTCCCGCTATCGAATCTATTAAACTTCTTATCATTACCGCCTGATATTTGTTTTTCCATTCTTAAAATAAACCTGGTACCAGATAATGTAACTAAGTGTTCTCCAGAAGATGGAGACATCGCCAGACGCATTGTAAAAATTTTTTGCCAGGTGTTCCGTCTCATTTTCACTCAGTAGCGGTGTTTCTCTATAATGATCATAAAAGAATGCTTTTGCTTCCTGGTTATTTTTTAATGCATGGTCTATTGGAGACGGGAAGCCGTATTTTCCTTTTTGCTCTAACACAACTGTGGGAACAATACCTTTAAAAGAATTGCGTAAAATACTCTTGCTGTTTCCTTCGATGATATCCTCCGGCGTAAATTGTAAAATAAATTCTATCAGCTTGTGATCAAAGAATGGCACGCGGGCCTCTATTCCAAAAGCCATTGAATTCCGGTCTTCATAATGAAGAAACGGAGGTGCCGTCCAGCTCTTATAATTGTTGATAAGGTTTGCAAAATAAGGATCCTTGTGCCTGTGATAGTAGTGTGGGAATGGCGGACTAATTGTTAGGTGTTGTATCTTTTTCTGAATTTGTTTATTCTTGATCATCTGCCTGATGCTGATAGGAATATTTTCATAAAGGCTTTTGATCACTAATTTGGAAAACGGGATAGACGCACTCTTATTTACCTTATTAATATTTTGCAGGTATTTCCCCAGGCGGAAACCAGAAAATAACTTTGCATGGTAGGCATGTATGTGAGAAGCATAACCACCAAACAATTCATCACCGCCGGAACCAGAGAGTAACACTTTGATATTATTTTGTTTGGCAATCTGGCACAATTTATAATGTGCGTACATTGAGCCATCCATGGTTGGTTCATCATGATGATAGATTAGATCCGGGATATCGTCAAAGAAATCTTCCCCGCTTAGCAGGAACTCATGAGGTGTGACACGGTCGCTGGTAGCAACAACATCCTTTATCAACACATTCTCAGGATGAAAATACGGCAGCACTGCAGAAAATGTATGCAAGGTGGATTGTTGCATATTCCTAAGAGCGAAGCATGTCACCGATGAAGAATCTAACCCGCCGGAAAGAAAAGACCCAACGGGAACGTCTGAACGCAAATGCAGGCGTATCGTTTCATTGAAAATATCAAGAAATTCTTCTGTAGCTCTCTGATCAAAATGGCGGCCGCCGGGCTCGGGCAATTCCCAGTACTCAACCGGCTTTTCCATATGCCCCTCATGATCTACCCAGACATAGTGAGCAGGTAACAGTTGTTGAACACCACTAAACAAAGTATCATCATTGGTGTCCATCTGGCAATTACCTAAAAATTCGTATGCTTTTAATTCATTGATCTCCTCCGGGCTGTCGCTCACATTTATGATCGCTTTAATTTCCGATGCAAACAGGAAAGCATTATTTGCAACACGATAATACAGTGGTTTTATACCAAACCGGTCCCTTGCAAGTAATACTTTATTGGTTCTTTTATCCAAAAGCGCAAAAGCAAACATGCCCCTTAACTCTTTGAAGAATTCAATGCCAAAAACATTGTAAGCGGCTAACACAACTTCAGTATCAGAGTCCGTTTTAAATTGGTAACGGTTACCAATAGCCTTCTTAATTTCAAGGTAATTGTAAATCTCGCCATTGTAGATGATCACGTTCCCTGTTGAAGGGTCGGTCATGGGCTGGTTGGCATCTGTGCTAAGATCAATTATGCTCAGCCTTCCGTGGCCAAAGGCAATGTTGCCCTCTTCCCAATAGAAAAGGCCATCAGGACCACGATGCCGGATCCTACCCAGTACGGTCTGTATCGAGACGTTTATTTTATCTTTTCCTATTATGCCTGCAATTCCACACATATTCTGAACTTTATTCTATTGATGCCAAGTAGGTTTGTTATATTGATTTTAAAACTGCAATTACTTTGTCAATGTCTGTTTTTTCCATCGGCACAAATAACGGAATAACGATGCTGTTATCATGTGCTTTTTCAGAAACAGGCAATGAATATGATGCAAGATTTTTGTAGGCTGTTTCCCGGTGCGTGGTCATTACTCCTCTTCTTGTAGCGATCTTTTCATCCAGGAATTTTTGCATCAGGTCATTTCTTGTTATTGGTGCATCGTCCTTTAACGTAATGCAAAAGGATTGGTAGTTGCTAAAATACCCAGGTTGCTCATAAGGAATTTCAATCCAGTTGATAGCTTTTAACTGGTCTAAATAATAAAAGGCGATCTTTCGTCTTTCGGTTACGATCCAATCCAATTTTTCCAATTGCTTAATTCCAACGGCTGCTTGTATATCTGTCATCCTGTAATTATACCCGACTTCCACATGATCTTCAAAGATGATCTTCGATGATTCGTGCCTTACCCTGTCGTTTACAGACATGCCATGTTGCCGGAGTAATTTAAGCCTGTGATAATGATCTTCATTGCTTGTCGTGATCATTCCCCCATCACCCGTAGAAACTACTTTTCTTGGATGAAACGAAAAGCAAACCAATTCCGAATGGCTACCGATCTTCTGATCCTTGTAAGCAGAACCTGCTGCACATGCCGCATCTTCAATCAACTTTAAATTATACTTCTCACACAAACGGGTAAACGCATCAATATCTGCCGGCATGCCAACCTGGTGTACAATGAGAATTGCTTTTGTTTTGTTCGTGATCCTGCTTTCTGCATCTGCAAGATCAATATTATAAGTTTGAGGATTAATCTCAGCAAACACAGGAGTAGCTCCAACATATTTTATACAATTCGCTGTGGCGATATAACTCATCGACGGGCATATCACCTCATCACCGGCACCAATACCCGAAACAATCATCGCTAAATGGAGAGCAGTTGTACAATTAGAGACTGCAACCGCATATTTCGCCCCGGTATATTCAGTGAATTTTTCTTCAAACTCCTGCACCCTTGGCCCCTGCGTGATCCACCCAGTCAATATGGTATCATAAGCAGCCTGGGCATCTTCCTTTGTCAGGTATGGTTTAGCGATAGGTATCATAGTTATTGCCAGTTGGTATCTTTAACATCTAAGTGCAGGTTGCGGCTCTTAGAAAGTTCTTTGTAAAAATCAATTGTTTCTTTCAATCCATCTTCGAAAGAAAATGCAGATTTAAAGTTCAGCAATTGCATAAACCTGGAATTGTTTACCCAAAGCCTGGGTACATCCGCCGGCCTGTCGGGTAAAAATTTTATTCCAAGCGATTCCTTATTCATTAGTTTAAGCAACGCTTCCAGTAAAGTCTTCATTGAAATTTCTTCCCCTGTGCCGATGTTTATGGTTTGTTTTAATATCTCCTTACCTAAAGATAAAAAAGAACTTAGTACTTCGGCAGTATCTTTTACGTAAAAGAAATCCCTGGTAACATTTCCTGCTCCAAATAATATTGGTTGCTGATTATTTAATATACGAACGATTGATCTGGGAATCACCTCTCCTGCGTCTCCTTCATGATGAGCCCGCGGGCCATAGTTGTTGAATATCCTTAATACAGTTGTATTCAAACCAAAACACTCGCTGTAAGCATGAGCGTAATGCTCGCCCGCAAGTTTCGATGATCCATAAACCGTCAACGGATTTGTTGCTGCTTTTTCGTCAATAGGAAAATGATCGGTTCGTCCATAAACTTCAGAAGTAGATATATAAAAGAAATGATGCACGTTGTGGTTTTTTGCAGCTTCAAGCATGTTCAATGTACCCTCGGCATTTACCCGGTGATTTTCAAAAGGGCTATGCAGGGAGTGCCTTACGCCCAGGCATGCAAGGTGATATACAAAATTGATTCCCTTCATTGCATGAGCACAATCGTCTTTTGAAAGAATATCGCCCTCGATAAAATTGAAATAATCATTCTGCAATGCAAGGCTAAGATTCTCTATTTTTCCATTTGAGAGGTTATCGATAACGGTAACAAAGTAACCCAAGGAAAGCAGTTTATCAGTTAAATGAGAACCAATGAATCCTGCGCCACCCGTAACGAGGATCTTTTTTCCGTTATTATGATGCATGTTGATGATTACTTAAACTAATAATTACAATTCCGCATAAAATAAGCAGGAAACCTAACACAGACATAAAATTAATATTGTCTTTAAAAATAAAATAACCCGCAACGATGGTGAGACAGAAATTAATGCCAGTTGCAATGGGAACGACTACCGAAAAATTTGCGGACCCAAGTGCCTTAAACATCACTAATGCAGAAATAAAGATCAGCCCGAAAGCAATGATCACTTTATAATCCAACAGAAAACTGATCCATTCGTTGAAGCTGGAAAGTTTCTTGTCACGCAGGATGCTTTTTATTAAAGCGGCACCGGCTACATTTAATATTGCATACAGTGTACAAAAAAAAATCGTACTTAATACCTTCATAAATTATTACTTAAGGTTAATGTCACCGTAGCTATCCTCAATAAAAAACAGAGGGCGTTTGCGTGACTCTTCCAGGCTTCTCCATAAATATTCCCCCAACACTCCCAGCATGATCATGAGTATTCCACCAATGATAAGCAACACCACCATTAAAGAGGCCCAACCCTCAATCTGTTGTCCTGATATCACTCTTAAACAAATAACCACCATTGCATAAATAAAACCAATCGTTGCCATTGTAAATCCGAAATACATCATGATGCGCATTGGAACAAACGAGAATCCTACAAAGGCATCAACAAACGCATTTAATTTTTTTGTTAAGGTCCATTTTGATTTACCGTATTTGCGGGCTTCTTTCACATAATCTATTTGTGCCTGTTCAAAACCCAGCCAGGCAATTAGGCTGCCGAGGCTCGGATTGCTACCTGCAGACGCAACAAGCCCCTTGATCACCTTCCTGTCAAGTAGAGCGAAGTCGGCGCCGGTCGGCGGAAGTTTTACTGATGAACTTGAATTAACAAGCCTGTAAAATAATTTTGAAAAGAACGAGGTTGAAATTGAAATTCCTTCCACACTTTTCCTCACGGCCCACACTACATCAGCACCGTCATTCCAGAATTGCAACATTTTTTCAATCAGTTCCGGCGGGTCCTGGAGATCGGAAGCCAAAAACACTGCACAATCACCACTGCATATACTCATTCCCGATATGATCGCGATATGGCTACCTGAATTCTTTGACAAACGGAGGTATTTGGAATAAGGTTTTGTCTGGCAAAAAGCCTTCAGCATAACCGGAGTTTTGTCGGATGAATGATCATCAACCAATATTAGCTCAACAGCAATTGTAGCAGCCATTTTCAAAACAACTGCATCTAAACGCAAAAGTAATTCATGAACACTTTGTTCTTCGTTGAAAAAAGGAATAACAATAGAAAGTATTTTGTTATTTGAACTCATTCTACTTTTAGCAGGTTAATATTTTTAATAATTGAGTCGCAGCATCTATGTACCCAATCATTCGACACGGAATCATCCACCCAAAGATTAACAACAGTCCTTCCTGCTTTATCAGCAACAGGACAATCGTCACCGGCATTAAAGAATTGGTTCACCGGCCAGTATAAATTTGAAAGATGAAACCCATCTCTTCTTACTGCTTCACTCAATTTTACCAAATTTTGCGGGTCATTGAACAAAAAAGAAAATCGCCAGCAACAACCGCTGAGTTCCCATTCATTAAATATCGAAATGGATTCCATTTTACTCAAATGATCCCGGTAGATAATTGCTTTCTCTTTTCTTGCCTTCAGGTTATCATCAAGATGTAGATAGTCATTTACAAATGCAGTTTTGTCGAATGCAGTCCTGAAAAAGAGTTCTTCGTAATTTTTTCGGAGGTTCAAAAAGCCTTCACTGATATTAAAATTTGCATTTAGTCGTTTCAGTGCGACCAAAGAATGATGAAGGTTCCGATAGCTCATGGAAAGTTCTGCAAGATAATTTTTGTCATTGTTTTCCCTGAAATAATGACTGGCAATGATCTCGTTTACAGTATCGCTGTTTTCTTTACTCTTCACAGCCAAAGCAGCTCCGCCGCATTGCAGTATTTTTGTTTGATTGAAACTGAAAACTGTAAAATCGCCCACAGACCCCGAGAGTATATTACCAGGAAGGTTAGCACCCAATGATTGAGCAACATCTTCGATAAGAAAAATGTTTTTCTCTTCACAAAAATTTTTTATTGCTGCCAGGTCTGCTGTATTGCCATATAAATGAATGAACAAAACGGCAACTGTTTTTGAACTAACTCTTTGTTTGATTTGTTCAATCCCAATAAGTGCAGTTTCTATTGAGATATCAGCATATCTTGTTTGAAGCCCACAGATCAGCGCCGTATTGGAAGGAGTGGCACAGGAAAGCGCCGGCAGGATGATCTCAGGTTCTTCAATATCGTACCTTAATTTTCTTATTGCGGAATAAACATACAATAAGGCTGTAGCTGCCCTTCCGGTCCAGAAAAAATGATCTGCCGCATAGGCCTGCTTCATGCTGGATTCAATTTGATTGAAGTTATCCGAAGCAGCAACAATATTACTTGACCCCATCATTGTATTGAATGATTAAATTCTCTCCATTTGATAGCTGCTTGCTGCATCGTAAGAAATTCAAAGCTTCCATTTTGTTTTGTTACTTCATCTATGAGTAACCTGATATTTACAATAAAATTTTCGATCGTTCTTCCGTATAAATTATCCGGCGCCGGTTGTCCTACTATCTCATCTGGGTGAGAGATGAGTGTAATGATATTTAAGTTTCCCTGAGATGCTGTCAGTGGATTTGCTTCCAATGTTTCAGCAAATATTTTTGAATGTATAGCCGGGTTCATATACCTACGTTTCGGTTGTTCATCGTAAGGTGCTCTCACCCACCATGTGTTCATTGGCATTTCAAGTAGGCCGGCATCCTCCCCTGGCAATTGATAATTTTCACGAGAAGGGAAATAGGGAGAATTGACAGCTTGTTCCCAATTCATGCGATGAGACCCGCTTCGTTTCATTCCTGGTAAAGCGGTGCTGTCAACAGCGAAACCCAGCCTGCCAATTAATTGTATCGTTTCATTAGTATGCCAGCCTTCTCCATTCCTGAATGAACGCAAGTCCAATGAATATGTTTGTATTTCATTATGCAGAGAAGAAATTTGATCAATACAAAAATCAATACTGGTTGGAATAACAAACTCATTCCCCTTCTGTTCATACACATGTGGATGCCATGCCAACTCATGATTCGTTTTTAAAGATCTTTCCCAAAATGACTTGTATTCTTCAAAAAGATAAAAACGGTTTCCAAAAAAAAATTTTACCTGGTCATCGATTCGAATAAACCAGGTAACAGGAATTTCCATTTTTAGCTCTTCGTTGATTATTGGCGAAAAAGAATCTAACGCTTCGAAACTTTTAAAAGAAGATGCGTTCCTGTTCGTATCTTTTCCACTCAACCCATCGGGATCAATATCAATGGTTATACAAAAAACATAATGGCTCATAAAACGAATCCCGGTGCATCCATTTTAAACAACTGGACGCAAAATTCAAAAGGCCTGTAGTCGTGTCGGAGAATTACTCGTTTTGTCAGGCTCTTCGCAAATGAAAATATTTTTTCAGGAGAATAATAAAATAATTCGTCCGATTTAAAATCAACATGATCGCTCATCATATCAATGCTCACTGCGACATTTGCATGCTCAAAACATGTTGAGATCATTTGCTGCATCACTTCCATGTTATCTGATTTTTGATAGCGGTTATTAAGGACCTGGGATAGAACGATGTTATCGTACATTCCATCAATGTCGTCTGCGAGTACATTTCTCAGTTCAAAGCTGCAGCCGGCATAAGTTGATTTGCATGATTCAACATAATCCTCAATAATGTCATAACCACAATATGTGCACGAAATTTTATTGTTGATAAGATAGCGATAGAAATCACCTAGGCCACAACCAATGTCCAATACAGATGGATTACTGGTGAGCAATGAAGCTGCATGAACTTTATGGCGTACAAGCTGCTTCTCTTCCGAACCTGACCTCATTGAATCGAAGCTTACTCCATGCTCCTGGATCCGTTTTTGATAACGCTCCTTCACATCATTCAGATCATCCTTATTTAAAGATGTAGTTCCCATTCCTTAATTTGTATAAATGATTGCGGTACTTTTTTTTCCTCCCTTGTAACGAACATGTATATTATTACAAACCCAATCAGCAAGCTTTGCAGCTTTCTCCAGGTTATCGGCAAAAGTTATTACTGCACCACAGCGCTGAGAAGTGGTACGTAATTCTTCTATCTTATCTCCCGCTTTTACAGATAGTACAAAATCATAAACTCCTTCATGATTTTTTATTTCTTCAGAAATTTCTATTACATCAATTTCCCCAGGTTCAAAAATAATAAAGCGATAGTCTGCTCCCTTGCTTATTTCAGATGGGTTAATCGTTGGCTTCATACCACACGCAATATTTGCATATTCAATAAATTCATTCACTGCAGAAACATGCTTTGCAATAAGCGGAGTATGGCCGCCACCGCAACGGGCACCCAATTCGAAAAGCCTTGGTCCGTATTTAGTAAGTGCAAATTCAATATGTGCCACTCCATTTTTTAATTCTAATTCTTGTGTTCCCAGTTGCACCATCTTTTTTACTTCAGCCAGATCCGTATCATTGATCTTTGCAGGATATTGAACACTGCAATCAACACGATATGGCGCAGGCGACTTTATTTTTTGTCCAATACATAACAAATGAGCTTTCGCATCTATGATCAATACTTCACAACTGAACTCCTCTCCCTCTGTGCAATGTTCTATCACAACCAGTTCATTCATTCCGTTTGATTTGGCAAACTCAAAAGCGGTTGCGAGTTCGGCTTTAGTATTGATCTTACTAACCCCTCTTGAGCCGCCATATGTTTTGTCAGGCTTCAAAATCAGGGGGAGATAATTCAATTCCTCAAATGCCGCTTCAGCTTCTTCGTAAGTTGTAACCACCCGAAATTCCAATGAAAAACCAGTATGCTTCCATTGTTCCCGCATCAATGCTTTGCTGGTCGCCATCTTTGCCGATTGGGAACTGATGCCAGCCAGTTTTAATTTTTCATTCAACAATGCTCCTGTTAAAACACCCACTTCTGCCATGGAAACAATTCCTTGGATATGATAAGCTTTTATTGCCTCATACACAGCGTCAGCAGAACTTATATCTACATTGATCTTCACATCAGCAATGTCAAACCCCGGGGCTGCCGGATTTGCATCGGCAACAAATACCATGAAACCATTCCGCTTCGCCTCTTCAATTGCTGCCATATTCAGTATCCCGCCTCCAAGTATCAACAAATTCTTTTTCACTACCGGTTATGCAGAAGCGATGTTTAGTAAACGGGAAAACCCTTCCAATACAAGTTCATCGGCGGCAGCAAAAGTTGCACGTACATAACCTTCTCCAGCCTGCCCAAAAACAGTACCTGGCACAACAGCGATTGAAAGCTCATCCAATATTCTCGCAGCAGTTTGTTCACTATTGCCCCAATTCAGTTTCCTGATATCAATGAAAAAATAAAATGCTCCTTTTGGTTTTTTGAAACTTATTAATGTGTTCTTTGAATTACTGAATAGTTTCATCACTTCATTTGCACGCCATTCATATTGCTTTCTCATCTTTTCAACTTCCGGCCAAACCGCTTTATTTGTCAGGCCCTCCAATGCCGCTTTTTGAATAAAAGGAACAACGTTTGTGATTGTAGATTGGCTTACTTTCAACGCATTGTCGATGATATTTTTGGGAGCGGCAAGATAACCGATCCTCCATCCCGTCATTGCAAATGTTTTTGAAAAACTATTGATTAAGATCAGCCTGTGTTTTGCTTCCGGGAATGAAGTTGCTGAACAAAACCCGGATCCTTCAAAAACAAATTGATCATACACTTCATCACTTATAATAAATAGGTCGTGCCGCTCGGCCAGTTGCATGAGTTGGGAGAAATATTCTTTAGTTGCGATTTCCCCTGTTGGATTTCCCGGCGAATTGATTACGACTGCTTTGGTGTGACTGCTGATCTTCCTTTCAAGATCCTCAATTGACGGAAGTAAATTTTCAATACCAGACGAAGCAACGGGAATCGGTATGCCTCCAACCAACTTAATAATATTAGGATGGCTCATCCATGTTGGATCCGGGATAAGTACCTCATCACCTTCATTGATTATTGAAGTAAGCGCCAGGAAATAAGCGTGAATACCTCCCTGCGTAACCAGAATTTCAGAACCCGGATCAAAAGAAGCGTTATTATAAATTTTAAGATACTCACTGATCGCTTCACGAAGTTCTGTCAGTCCCCGGCTGTTTGAATAATGTGTAAGGCCGTTTTGAATTGCTCTGGCAGACGCTTCGATGATCAGGGCCGGTGTGTTAAAATCAGGATCGCCGGTATGAAGCGGAATTATCCTTTTCCCCTGGCGTTCCAGTTGCCTTACCCTATCTGCTAAAGCAACTGTACCCGACTGTTTTACCGAATCAATATGATTGTTTAAAGTTATCATTCAGCCCCCTGTCGACTAAGCGCTAACGATAGTTGTTCCAGTAGTTCATCCGGCGCACCTAGCACCGTATGCTCGCATAGTTCAACAATAAGTTTCCTGTAATCGATATTATATTTTGCTGCATAGGCTTCGATCTTTGGCTGAAGTGATGAATGAAATTTTGCATAGCCGCAAAGGATACTGCTGGAATCAACCTGCTTATAATCCTTCATCAGCGGGTCAATGAATTTTTCCGCTACATCCAGGATGCGGAAAATATCATAACCAAGATCATATCCAAGCCTTTTGAGGGTAAGCAAAAAGATCTCTGTCACAGTATTGCCTGCGCTGCGGCCCATGCCACGGAGAGATGTATCGATCACGTCCACACCAAGTTCATAAGCAGTAACACTATTCCAAATTGCCATTCCAAGATTGTTATGGCCATGAAAGCCAATCTTTGCATCGGTATATTGACGAATGCTGTTTACGTAACCTTTTACATCATTTGGCAACATTGCGCCCGCGGAATCTACAATACAAACCAGGTCGGAGCCGTAGTCTGCTGCCTGTTTTGCAATCCTTCCAACTTCATCATAGCTCAAAGCATAGGTCTTCATAAAATTGGCACATACCATCATGCCATGGGATTTCGCCTGCCTGATAAAAGGTTCTGCACGATCAAATTCGTTTACATTGGCACCGATCCTGATCATTGGCATTTTATACCTGGATGCCATCTCAATATCTGCTTTTCTTCCGATCCCGGGAATAAAAAAGCTTCCCCATATTGCTTTAGTGATGGCTGATGATGCAGCTTCGAGGTATTGCTCATCTGTAGCGCCTGCACGCATGTGATCGAAACTACCAGCATGCAAACCAAGCCCATGGCCGATCTCAATATAATCAAAAGACAAGTCATCAAGTGACTTGCATATATCATAAGTCTGCTGCTGCGTGATCTTAAAATCAACAACATAGCTACCATCCCTTAACGTTGTATCCAGTATCTTTCTCATCTGGTATTTATAACATTCAATTAATAACTGTTCATTACTGTGATTACTTTATTCACGTCTTCATTCTCTAGCTCCGCATACATTGGCAATGATACGCAATGCTCAGCAAGCCACTCCGAATTTGGGAAATCTCCTTTTTTATGATTCATCCAGCTATATGCTTTTTGCAGATGACAGGGCACTGGATAATGAAACGCTGCAATGATATTATTATCCGCCAAATGCTTTACAAGGGCATCTTTATCTTCAGTAGTTACAACAAATAAATGATAGACCCCATCTGCCCAAACCGGCTTTTGCTGCATTCTTATCTTCGGATTTACAATCCCCTTTTGATACATAGAAGCAATCAGTCTTCTCCGGTTGTTCCAACCTTCAAGATATCTTAGCTTAACGGTAAGTGAAGCGCCTTCCAAACCGCCCATGCGGTAATTGTAACCAATCTCATCATGATAATACCGAACTAAGCTTCCGTGATTTCTCAGCGAGCGAAGATGTTTCGCATACTGTTCATTGTTAGTGGTGATTCCGCCTGCTTCGCCGCAGGCACCCAAATTTTTCCCCGGGTAAAAACTATAACAGGCCATTTCACCAACTGTACCAATATTGCTGCCCTTATACCTGGCTCCCTGTGCCTGTGCCGCATCTTCAATAAGAAATATCTTATGTTTTTCACAAACATCTCTCACTGCATCAACATCAAATGGTTGCCCATACAAATGCACCCCGATAACGGCTTTTGTTTTTGAGGTAATAGCCGCTTCGATTTTGCTTGCATCGATCTCCCAGGTATCGGGATCGCAGTCCACAAACACTGGGCTGGCACCGGCATGCGAGATTCCCCAGGCTGTTGCAATAAAAGTATTTGCGGGCAGGATCACCTCGTCACCAGCTCCAATATTTAAAGCCAGCATTGCAAGGTGCAACGCAGTGGTACCATTACTAACGCCAACGGTAAACGAAGATCCGGTATAAGCCGAATATGCCTGTTCGAATTCCTCTACAAATGGACCACTCGAGAAGGCAGTTTGAGCATACACTTTTTCAAAAGCTTCGAAAATTTCTTTCTTAACCTGCTGATGTTGCTGCTGTAAATCAAGGCATGGAATCTTTTTCTCTATCAACCTTAAATATTTTTAATAAATTTCGCAGGATTGCCTGCAAATATTGTATTTGCAGGTACATTTTTTGTAACTACTGAACCCGCACCGATTAATGCATTTTCTCCAATAGTAATGCCACACAAAATAGTTGCATTACTCCCAATGGATGCTCCCTTCCTGATAAAAGTTTCTATTAACAACCAATCGGCCTCAGATTGTGCCGAGCCATCAGCATTGGTTGCCCTTGGAAAAAGATCATTTGTAAACATCACTCCATGACCTACAAACACATTGTCTTCAATATGTACACCCTCGCAAATAAAACTATGGCTCGAGATTTTACAATTTTTTCCTATGCTGGCTCCTTTTTGTATCTCTACAAATGCACCGATTTTTGAACCATCGTCGATACTGCAGCCGTAGGCATTTACGAAATTAAAAATGCGAACATCTTTTCCTAAACGAACATTATTCAGGCTTTGTTTTTCATTGTTAATGGTAACAGTTTCCATTTTATAATAAGATTTCTTTTCCACCTTGTTTCAATGATCGTTGCGATGCTTCGAGGATACGGATCACTTCCAGTCCCAGCGACGAGGACGAACGTGGTATTTTCATTTCAACAATGGACTGAATAAAGTCGTTGGCCATTTCCCTAAGTGCCTCATGTAGCGAAACCTGTGGTATATGAATATCTCCTGTCCTGTATTCAACCATCAATTTCAAACGGTCATCCTGGTCTTTCACATCAAAGCCGGAATCATAGATCCTTAATTTTTCCGCCGGTTCAAGATCATTATACACGAGCATTTTTTCTGTTCCGCCAACCAGGAAGGTTCTAAGTTTTACGGGAGATGTCCAGGAACAATTAAAATGCGCAATAAAGTTTTCCTGGTAATTTACCGTCAGGTACGCAATGTTCTCAATTCCATTCTTCGTATGCGAAATGCCGGTAGCATTGATGCTGTATGGTTTTAAATTATTAAGGTAAAGTAAAATGGCAAGATCATGGGGGGCGAGGTCCCACAAAACATTTATATCTGGTTGCAATAAGCCGAGGTTGATCCTTGTAGAATCAATGTAACTGAGGTTACCAATTGCTTTGCTATCGATCAGTGTTTTCATTTTTTGTACCGCACCTGTATATAGAAAAGTGTGGTCCACCATCAGCAGTAGATTTTTCCTGGCGGCTAAATCAATAAGTTGTTCCGATTCCGCCACAGAAGATGCCATCGGCTTTTCAAGCAGAACATGTTTACCATTTTCCAGCGCTTTTTTTGCCAGTTCAAAATGTGTAAATACAGGTGTTGCAATAATAACAGCATCAACCTGTGAACTATTTAATAAGTCATCTGCATGTTGTAAACATTGAACAGACGGGTAAGTTTTTTCCACAAGCTTTAGCCGTTCAGGCCTTGCATCAGCTACGGCAATAACTTTACAGTTATCCAGGGCGTTAAAATTCCTGACCAGGTTCGGGCCCCAGTAACCAAATCCTATTATTCCAACATTGATCAATTGAAAATATTATTAGTTGCTATTAATTAAATTTATAAAACCACTTTGTTTGCGGTATTGCGGAGATGATAGAATCTCTTTGGGCAAACAAGAATTTCGGTAATGTAACAGGTGAAGCCACCAGACAATCTACACCAAGTCTCCGAACACTATCAGCAGCAGCCTTACGAACTGTCAATGCCAGGCTGCTATCAAGTATCCTTTGAAATAACATATTCCTGTCTTGCGCACGCTGAAGGAATACATAGCCATCATCCAGCCTTGTACCTGTACAATACCACGGATGCACAGCAGACTGGGCCAGTATCATACCACGATAATTACTGCCATTCATGGTATCGAGGCCACCCTGCATGGCCATCAGTTTAGGCCTGTGTTTTAAAAAATCTTTTTCCACCTCATCATACCAAACAGGAACAACAATTTGTTTATAGACATAATCTCCTGTGTAAAAAAAACTATATGCCACGGGTATCATCCACGCACTAATTAAAACCAGCATTGAGCTCCTCACAAAAATACTTTTGTGATCGTAAATCAAATAGAGTGCAAAGACACAAGCAATCACGGACAAGATAAAAATCCCTCCTCTTACAAATTGAGCCATATCATATTTCCCATCGAATAAAAAATTGCCTGCAGCATCTTTCCCGTAAGAGTTGACAAAAAATGCTGGAAGCAAACTAACTACAAACCCAACAAGGCCAGCGAGGATGATCGAGACAGCTTTGTAATTTGTCTTTAACAAACTGAAAGCTGAGATTGAAAAAATAAGCAATTTAATACTCAGCCACATAAAAATAATGAGTGACGCTGATAGAAATATTTTTATTGCATCTGATCCAGCAATACCATACTTATCAGCCACCTTGCTGAAAAAAAACTGGTAATACCCATGTTTGCTAAATTC
>JBDSBG010000079.1:0-11897 GCA_039921685.1 Ferruginibacter sp. | reverse complement strand
GAAGAAATGACTGTATGGAATTGGTAAACACGTCCCGATGAAAATCGGGATGATCAGTAATGGTCGTGACGGTTCAACTCCGTTCCCGGGTACAAAATTACAGCGGCTTTGCCGCTTTTTTTATGTTTTTTATTTACATATTATATTCAGAGGAATCCGATCGGTATTATGTTGGTTCAACAGAAAATGTTGAATCAAGATTGAATAGGCATAATAGCAAAATGGTGACTTCTACAAAAAAACCTGTTCCCTGGAAAGTTGTACATACAGAACAATTTCTAACAAGAGCAGAAGCTGTTAATCGTGAACTTGCGATCAAAAAGATGAAGAGTAGAAAATATATTGAGCGATTGATCAATGCCAGAAAGGATTTGTAAGTTTTTAGACATGTTTGGTGGAATTGGTTAACACGTCCCAATGAAAATCGGGATGATCAGTAATGGTCGTGACGGTTCAACTCCGTTCCCGGGTACAAATAACAGAAAGCCGATATTCATGATCGGCTTTTTTGAGCCGGATGTATATTGAATTTTCGTTTGTGAAGAAATGACTGTATGGAATTGGTAAACACGTCCCGATGAAAATCGGGATGATCAGTAATGGTCGTGACGGTTCAACTCCGTTCCCGGGTACAAATAACAGAAAGCCGATCTCGTATTTTACGGACCGGCTTTTTCAATTCAATATTTTCAAATCAAAGCACCAACGAAAAACTTAAACTTAGATATCCACCGTGTGTGCTGCTTATAAATGAATCACCGGCGCTGCTGTTCTCATAACTCTTTCTCACTTTGTCCTGCATGAACACATATTTCAATTGAAAATTAAATCCGGGCGATTTTCTGTCAAATGAATATACACCAATACCAATGCCGGCGTAGATACCGCCTTTGTCCTTTATATTAATATGATCAACTGTCTTTACCGGACTGTTTCTAAAATGATAGCCTGGTTGAAGCGTAGCATACAAGCTGGTCTTCTTTTGGCTGAAATAACAACGCATATCAGCATAAACAGGAAGAATGGTTTGCGTTCCTTTCGATACCATTTCAATTCCAATACCGGCGCCGCCAACACCCCTCGAGGTTCCTGCACCCAATCCTCCTCCAAAATAACCACTGGTTCCTTTGGTAGATAAATAAGCAGCCGGGCCAATTTGTACGTAACTTCTTCTCTGTGCGAAGGATGAAAATGAAATCGTAAGTAATAGGAGTGTAAGGAGTTTTTTCATGTTGCAGATTGTATATTGAAGTTAAAAAAAATAATGGCTATTTCCTAATTGAAAAGCCCCGAAATTTTAAGTTTCGGGGCCGCAGATCAATTAAAATATTTTTTTTACATTTTTCCCATTACGTACATAGTGCCTTTAGGCTGTGGATTGCCACCCATTGTTTCGAGCGTTACAGCAAAAGCCTCAGCCCTGCCGAACGAATTCATCTTTTGAATCTTAAATTTATCTTCTTTTTTGTTTGTAACAATAAGGCCACCGTTTACAGGCTTTCCATCCACAATTCCCCAAAACTGGTATTGCATTCCTGCGGGTGCATCTGGTAAATTACTTGCGTCGATGTAAACATCATGGCTGTCTTTCATCCAAAAGATCTTAGCAACCGCATCCGGAGCTGTTGGTAAACCAGGCAAAAGGTGTGGCTCACTGTATCTGCTCTGCACAACATTCAGGTTGTTTTTCAACTCATCATTTGATTGCTCTGCCGCAGCCAATTGTTGTTCGATGTTTAATTTTTCTTTGTTCGCAGTTGCCAGGTCATCATTCGCAACTTCGTACTTGTTGTAATAGTTGTAATTTAAGATCGCACTGCCAATTAACAAAATGATAGATGCTGCTGCAACATATTTCCAAAATGAAGAAACGGCAATTACTTTCGCCGGTACCGGTTGTTCTTTTTGTGGGAAAGGAACAGCAACAGTGCTATTATTTGGCTTACCCGTGACCGCATCATAAATCTGTGCCTTCATTTTTACATGCGGGTTCACGCAATGAATATTAGCATAATGCTCAAGGCTCAACTCAATCGATAGGATCTCAGCTTTCACCTCTGAATATTGTTTTGCCATCGCTGTAACCTGTGCAGTCTCCTGCTCAGTAGCCATGCCAAGAACATATAGTTCGAGCAAACCGGATGATATGATTTCGTTTAGTTCCAATTTTTTATTTTTCTAACATTTTTCTTAATTCTAAAATAGCCGACCGCATCCTGGTTTTCACAGTTCCTAATGGGATACCTATCTCTTTGGAAATTTCTTCCTGTGTATATCCGCTGAAATATGCGAGGTCTATGATACTTTTTTGTTCGGGCTTTAGATTAGCAACTTGTTTTCTTAGGCCGATAGAGTCAAATTTGTCGACTGCCGAACTTTTGTCATGATAATTACTTACGGAATTTTCATCCCTAGAGATTTGACGGGACTTCTTATACCCCTTGCTGCGTAAGGTGTCGATGGTTAAGTTACGTGTTAGATTGATCATCCATGTAAAGAGGCGACCCTTGCTGCTATCGTAATGGATGAAATTGTTCCAGATCTTTACAAATGCTTCCTGTAAGATATCTTCTGCAAGATGGGTTTCATCCACCATTCGGCAAATGATACCATTCAGAGCGGCTGCATAATTATCGTATAAATAGGAGAACGCCTGCTGGTCCTGGCCCCTTAGTAGGGCAACTAGTTCTTCTTCGCTGTATTTTTTAATTTGGTCCAAACAGGTTTATAAGTTTATTATCCCGAAAATAAGTGATTTTTGCATATAAAGCTAACAGGGCACCTTTTATGTATTATGTTTCATAAAATTTCACCCATACTTCCTACGCTAAACATCCAGTTTACCAGTTTGTTCTATAAAGACAAATTAAATTTTGACATCTCTTATTTTGGAAATTACCTGGTAGTAAGTAACGAAGCGATTCAATTGTTCTTTTTTGAACATAAGAATAAGTCAAATTTTCAACGTTCATCATGTTTCATTTTTGTCAGTAATATTGAAGACTTGTATGCAAAATTTTCATCCATGGGAATGGTGGAGCCAAATGGCAAGCTTCAAATAAAACCGGGAAATTTAAAAGAATTCGAGATACTGGATAATAATGGACACCAATTGAGGTTCGGAGAGAAATAGACAGCTGCATCCGGGAATCGGCAAATCTTTCTGAATATCGGAGAAACTTTTATAATAAGTAAATAGCTGAATATGAATAAGACCACATCTCCAATTATCAATTATCAATTATCCATGGCCGATTCCCGATTCCCGCTTGCCGTCATCAATCGCTTCCACCTCAAACACCCCGCTAAACAAATACAATTTCCTTGTAGCAATCTCCATACACTTATATCTCTTTCTCACTTTTTCGCCCCTTTTAAACAGGCGTCCACCCTTTATCTGGAACAGGTCGCCTGCATTCAGTTGCTCAACAAGGTAATGGCCTTCTTTTTTTGCATCATGATTTCTAAGGACCCTCAGCAAATTTTCATCGCCACAGCTGCTGGCTGCAGGGTTCTTAAGGGTATGAATCAAGGCGTTTTCAATATCTGCCGGAAATATTTTTGCAGATAAAAACCTTACCAGGATCTTCCCAAATTCATCTTTCCATTCGCGGCCATGAGACTGCACACGATGGCCAAAACGTTCATAAGTGAACAAATGCGCCAGTTCATGAAGCAGTGTAATTAAAAAGCTATATTTATTTAAGTTGCCATTTACGCTTATCCGGTGCCCGTTACCGTTATGAGCATGGCGGTAATCACCCAAAACGGTTTGCCGTTGTTTGGTAATGGTCAGTTGTACTTTGTAATGTTGAATATAATATAGTACATCCTCGAAACTTTTTTCAGGGATAAACTGCTTCAATTGTAATAACGGGACTTCTTGTTTAGGCATGTTGCTTTTTGTTCATCTTCATAACAACCATTACTTCAGTAGCCAGGTAAATCAAATAAAGGAAAAGGGAAATAAATATGCCCCGTTTATTGAAGCCAGCCCCACTTAAATATACATATGCGATCACGGCAATGATGCAAAATACCATTTTGATCAACATGCCTCCTGTAACAGCCCTGACAAAAACATGTGGATTTTTATTCATCATACCCTTTTTTTGTATAGCGAAGGAGATCAGGCTTATAACAAAAAAAAGCCCATTAGACCATAACAATACAGTTTTATCAACATGGTTACGTTCAAGCAAACCAGATAAGGCAATTGGAGCTATCAGGAAAATGGTGAAAACGAGAAACAAGGGAAGCAAAGCACGAAAGGACGATTGCATGAAAATTATTTTTTTTGTGCCGTATCCTTAACGATCTTAATGATGATGGCAACTATAAGCAACAAAGGTAAAACCCAAACCGCTACCGGCATATTTATTTTAAGCCATTTATCTACTTTCATTCCAATAAAAACAGAAAGGCCTATGCCAACCAGGAACTGGGTGGCAAGGCCTGCATATCTCCATAATAATTTGTTATCCGGTTTTTTATTCATTCACCGCTGCAGCCATATCGGGGTTTAACTCAACAATATTGGCTCCCATATGACATTGTCCGTTAAAACTCACTGTTGGTTCTATTTGCAATTTAGCTGCATGTATGTCACCTTCAATGTTTGCTTTACCATGAAGTTGCAACAAGCCACTCATTTTTATTCTGCCATGCACAGTGCCGAGGATGTCGGCCTGCATGCCTGTAATATCACCATCAACTACTCCTTCAGGCCCAATCAGGATTTTGGCCTTTGAAGATACATTGCCTTTCAGGGTTCCATCAATTCTGATGTCTCCTTTACTCTCAATATTCCCGGTTATAGTAGTACCGGTGCCAATAATAGTAGCAGAACCAATTGCGGCTTCGTCATTGGATGACCTGGATTTGGAATTAAACATATGTCATTTTTTAATTTATGAAAAAATATGTTTAAGATAGATTCTAGTTAACAACGTATTTTTTATACTTTTATTTTAGTCAGCGGTATTTTCAACTTTGGGAAGTTTAAGATTATTGGTGTCCAGCTTGATGATATTCCCCTGTAATACTTTCTGAAGGTCTTCGTAATATTTGTGTTGATGAACCAACGCCTGTTCCATGGAGTCCGTTCGTATTTTTAACTGGCGATATTCTTTTACCTGTTTTGCACTTCCATAACCTACGCCCGGCAAATAATATTTCAATGGTGTGAAAATGATCAGCGAAGTGGTGAGTGCAACCATTAAAACGAAGACAGAACTCATTATTATATATACACTCAAACGGGTGAGCTTAAACTTTACAACTTCCTCATACGTATCCTCATTCATTACTACCAGGCGGTAATGGTTGCGAAGGCGTTTTAATGTGTTGCTGGCATCAGTCTTTGCCATGGGAATATTTTATGCATAAAAATAACGAACCCGTTCCAATTTAAATAATATAAAGGCGTTTATTCGAAAGCGGGATGAATAGCGTTACCAGGTACGTAACAGTGGGTACGATATACCAAATGAAATTGTAATAAAAGTTTTGACGATTTTCGTCCCGGTCATTTGTTATCTCTCATCCCGTTATTTAGCATTATTTTTGATTGCTTAATTGCAAAAAAAGCCGATATTTAGCCGCATTATATAACCTTTTTTAATACATGGCAAGAAGAACAGTTTATCTAACCCCCGTTTTCATATTGCTTTGCTTGTTTTCAAATAAAACTTTTGCCCAGCCAACCTGGACACTTGATCCGTTTGGAAATGAGAAAAAGCCTGAGAAATATGAAGAAAAAGTGTTGGGATCGGAGAAAACTGCGACAAAGAAATTTGGCATCGTTCGCCACTTTATTCAAAACAATGTATCTCATTATAATTTCTATTTTAATGCCAATGAGAAACTAAAAGCAGTTGTTGAAAGAGCAACCCTGTCACAAAAAGATGATTACTCCAAACTGATTCCTTTCTATCCCTATTCTTTGGAAAATACTGCTTCGCAAAAAACAGAACTAGATTCCGTTATTTATAAATCTACAGCCGGAATCTTGTTGCATGATCTCCGCAGTGATTGGGTTGATAATATGTACATGCTGATCGGCAGGTCTTATTTTTTCCAGAAAAAATTTGATTCAGCGGTGATTGCTTTCCAGTTCATTAACTACAATCTTTTTCCCCGCAAGAAAAACGAAGATGATGGCAGGTTGATAGGAACAAACAGTTCAGCAACTTACAATGTGTTGTCAATAGCCAATAAAGAGAAAACCAATATCGTAAAGAAAGCATTCACGCTGCCGCCTAGCCGCAATGATGCCCTGGTATGGCTCACACATACACTTATCGACCAGGAACAGTTTGGAGATGCATCTGGTTTGATCAATATCCTGCAGAACGATCCCAATCTTCCAACAAGGCTTCGCAACGACCTGGAAGAAGTTACTGCATATTGGTTCTACAAACAAAAGACCTATGACAGCGCTGCCGCACATCTTGAAAAAGGTATCAGCACGGCAAAGACAAAGCAGGATAAAGCAAGGTGGGAATTTTTATTGGGCCAGTTGTATGAATTGAGTGGTGATTTTGATAAGGCCTCAAAATATTACGGCCGTTGTATAAAACACACGATAGATCCGGTGATGGATATTTATGCAAGGCTGAATGACGCAAAAATGTTCAGGACTAACGGTAACGAAAAGGAGCTGCAAAAGAGTATTTCACGGTTGACAAAAATGGCGAAGAAAGATAAGTTTGAATCATACCGCGATATCATATATTATTCTTCAGGACAATTGAGTTTACAACGGCCTGATACAGTAAACGGGATCGTATATTTTCAAAAAAGTATTAAATACAACGAAACTAACCAGTTGTTTAAAAATAAAGCATACCTGCAATTAGGGGACCTTTCTTATTACAACCACCAGTATAAAATGGCTTTGAATTATTATGACAGCCTTACGATACCTGATTCTGCCATGGGAAAAGATTTTGACGGTATTGAAGATAGGAGAAACTCGTTGAGGGCTGTTGTAAAACAAATCAACATTATTAGCAGGGAAGATAGCTTACAGTTAATTGCGGGAATGTCTCCAGGCGATCGTGATGTACTTATCAAAAAGTTAGTTAAGAAATACCGCAAGGACGCCGGGCAGAAAGAAGATGACAGCGCTGGCGGCAATGTAATCTCATTTGGCAATACCAAAGGTGCTGATGACCTCTTCGCCACCTCATCGTCAACATCAAAAGGCGACTGGTATTTTTATAATCCGAGTTTAAAAGGAAAGGGCTTTGGAGAATTCAGAGCTAAATGGGGCAAGCGGGACAATGTTGATAATTGGAGGCGCAAATCGGCAACCGATGCGGCACTAAGTAGAAACCTGAATCAAAATATTGATATTGATGCGCCATTGCCAGACAGCTTAAGACTGGACAGCATTGGAAATTCCAAACCACTTGAAAACAGTTATGATGGCTTGATGAGCAATATACCACTGACCCAGGAAAATATGGATAGCAGTGAGCATCGCGTTGCCCGGGCATATGTTGCGCTTGCTAAATTATTTGCCTATGATCTTGAAGATCACAACCAGGCGGTGGATACAGGCGAAGCTTATCTAAAGCGTTTCCCCGACAGCCTGCTGAACACAGATATCTACATGGTTTTATACTACAGTTATACAAAACTTGGGAACCTTTCAAAAGCGGAGTACTATAAAAACCTGCTTGCACGCAACGCTCCCGGCGGTACTGCCGTGAACCCAGCGGCTAAAAACCCCGAGGTAACGCAGCGGTATGAACGCATCTATAATATGTTTATTGAAGGTGATTTCGCAAATGCAGCAGCTGAAAAAAGAAGCGCCGACAGTGTTTATGGAAAAAATTACTGGACTCCACAACTGTTGTATATTGAATCAATCAACTACATCAAGGACAGGAAAGATAGCCAGGCAATTCTTGTGCTCAGGGATATCATTACATTATACCCAACTTCAGCCCTGAAACCCAAGGCACTTACATTGATCGATGTGCTTAATAGAAGGGCAGAGATCGAATCCTATTTGACCAGGCTGCAGGTTACAAGAGCTGCTGATGAAGAGACAGTAGTGATGCCCGAAGAGAAACTGGTTGAACCCGTAAAAGTAAATGATAAGATCATTGAACCTAAAAAAATAGAGGGCTTGAAAAACGTTGTGGTTAAAAATGATTCTATTCAAACTCCTGAATCAATGAAGAGTGGTGCATTTACCTGGCGTGCAGAACAACCACAGTATGTGATCATGATTTTAAATAAAGTGGATGCGGTGTATATCAAGGAATCCAAGACTGCTTTTGATAGGTATAACGGCAATAACTATTCATCGAAACATTTAACCATTAACAGGGACCAGTTAGACCCCGACAGGGCCTTGCTGGTAACCGCTACTTTTGAAAATGCAGATGAAGCAGTAAAATATTATGATAAGATAAAAAAGGCTGCTCTGTCAGAGGTATCATGGCTGCCTGCAAATAAATATTCTTTCCTGCTGATCTCTGAAAGTAACCTGCAGTTATTGAAAGCAAACAAAGATATTGATACTTACAAAGTTCTCCTCAACAATCAATTCCCTGGCAAATTTTAAAACTAAATATTTGACGATCAGTTCCAGGGTAATTAAAAATGGAAATATTCTATGACACGTTCTGTAAAAGTATTATGGCTTGTTTTTTTTGGAGGCATTGTGTTCCTGGTACTTTTTTTTATGGCGATTAACTTTGGGTTATTTGGTAAAATGCCATCCGTACAACAGCTTGAAAATCCGGAAGCCGATCTCGCAAGTGAAATTATAAGCAGTGATGGAAAATTAATGGGCAAGTATTATTCTGAGAACAGGAGTGAAATAAAGTACAACGAAATATCTCCAAATATCATTCATGCACTGATCGCCACAGAAGACCAGCATTTCTATGATCACTCGGGCATTGACGCCAAAGCCGTTGCAAGGGCTATTATAAAATTAGGTACAGATGGTGGTGGAAGTCCGATTACTCAACAACTTGCTAAAATGATGCTGGGGCAGGGAAGGGGAAATGTAATAAAAAGAGGTATAGATAAACTCAAAGAATGGATCGTAGCGGTAAAGCTTGAACGCAATTTTACAAAGGAGGAGATCATCACACTTTATCTAAACAGGGCTCCCTGGGGAAATGTGTACGGTATCAGGAATGCATCACGCACTTACTATCAAAAAGAACCGGGGGAACTCAATATTGCAGAAGCCGCTGTATTGGTAGGAATGCTGAAAGGATTTATTTATGACCCGATACGCCATCCCGACCGGTCAAGGAACAGGCGCAATACTGTGATCGACCGGATGGTTGATACAAAGCAGCATTATCTTACCGAAGCTGAGGCAATTAAATTAAAAGCAAAGCCACTGATAACCAACTATCGAAAAATCGATGAGAATGTGGGCATCGCACCATATTACCGCTCAGTGTTGATCGATGTATTAAAGGATTGGTGCAAGACGCATAAAAACCCGAAGACAGGCGAGGGTTATGATCTTTTCAGGGATGGATTGAAAATTTATACAACAATAGATTCCCGCATGCAGCAATATGCCGAGCTTGCTGTCGAGCAGCACATGCCTGTCATTCAAAGCAAGCTTGATTATCTGTTCAGACAAAAGGGCGATAAATTATGGAAGGGCCATGATAATATTATTGAAGCTGCAATGAAATACACTGAGCGCTGGAAATCAATGGATGAAGAAGGTATAAAACCCGAAGAGATAAAAAAGACTTTTTACATCCCCGTAAAAATGAAAATATTCAGCTGGACCGGTAATGAAAAACACGAAAAGGATACGGTGATGACGCCTTATGATTCGATAAAATATCATAAACAATTGTTGCAAACATCATTTGCGGCGATGGATCCGCGAACAGGTGAAATTAAATGTTGGGTTGGAGGAATAAATTATAAGTGGTTTAAGTACGATCACGTAACAGCCAACCGGCAGGTAGGATCAACATTTAAACCATTGCTTTATACATTAGCGGTTACTGATGCGGGTTATACTCCTGAAACCTATGTCTCCGGCGGTCCCACCACGCTTTCCGGTAAAACAATCACGACAGCAGGCGGGCCAATGGCCTATTGCCTTGCTAAATCATTGAATGGAGCAGCCTGGCATCTTATGTCAGTTATTGGCGTTAAAAGAACGATTGAGTTTGCACAACAGTGCGGTGTAAAGGTAAAGATACCTCCTTATCCATCCATTGCTTTGGGGTCAGCAGAAATACCAATGCTGCAAATGTTGCAGTCTTACAGCATGTTCCCGAATAAAGGTTATAATACGGTGCCTCTTTTTCTAACAAGAATAGAAGATAAGAATGGAAATGTGTTGCAGGAATTTCCCATTTCCCAAAGCAAACAGGTGATTGGTGAAGCAGATAATTACACCATGGTTAAAATGATGCAGGGAGTGATACAATTTGGTACAGCAAGAAGGATAAACAGTTATAATATACCTGTTGAAAAGGCAGGTAAAACCGGCACCACCAATGACTATACCGATGGGTGGTTCATTGGGTTTACACCGGAGTTATTGGCAGGAACCTGGGTAGGTTGCGAAGATCCCTTTCTTCCTATTTACCAAAATAACAGTGGTGGTGCTGAGATGTCGGCTCCACGATGGGGAATCTTTATGGGCAAGGTTTATGAAGATAAGAAGCTGGATTATGGGAAGATCAAAACTTTCGACAAGCCTGCTGAATTAGCAAATGATGCCATAACGGTAGATGAAAATTGGGATAAGATGCTCACGAGTGCTGATAGCCTAGACAAGGTAAATAACGGCAACTCCGCTGCAGATGAATATGCCCCGGAATCTCCAAAAATCCCCGTGGATACAGGGAAGAACAAGCAAACTACGACGCCTGCAATAAAACCAGGCGATGAAAAAAAGCCAGTTCCTAAGCCAAAAGCAAAATCTGAATATGATTGATACGAGCGGCCTTGAGCCGCTTTTTTGTTACCTGGAAGCTATATCTCCTTGAACCATGTGTGATTCATTAAAAAAAAATCTGTTATAAAAAATCCATGATCAACCTAAGCCCGTAGATACCAGCACAACATTTAAATTTTAACCAATTAAAAAAACAAATCATGAACAAGATTAAAAATGTATTCCTTTTAGCAGCAATGGCGTTGATTGGAACTACTTCATTCGCACAGACTGAAAAAACAGTAATGGTAGGCGGTGCTGCTATGTATCCTTCAAAAGACATCGTTTCAAACGCAGTTAATAGTAAAGATCATACAACATTGGTTGCTGCAGTAAAAGCTGCCGGACTGGTAGAGACCTTGCAGAGCGCTGGACCTTTTACTGTATTTGCCCCCACAAATGAAGCATTCAATTTATTACCTGCCGGTACAGTTGATAATTTAGTAAAACCGGAAAACAAAGCAACGTTGACTGGAATATTGACCTATCATGTTGTTTCAGGAAAAATTTCATCTGCAGACCTTGTTAAAATGATTAAAGAAGGAAACGGTACAGCAACTTTCAAAACCGTTGCAGGTGGTACACTTACTGCAATGATGAAAGGAAATAAAATCGTATTGAAAGATGAAAAAGGAGGAACATCAATGATCACTATCAAAGATGTAAATCAAAGCAACGGGGTGATACACGTTGTTGACCATGTATTAATGCCTAAATAATTTCAACCTTCGTTTTTGTTTGATTTTAAAAAGAGCTTATTGGAAACGATAGGCTCTTTTTGCATTTTATTGAACATTGATTATTGTATGTTGTGTATTGTAATACCAAATAGAAATTAAAGCTGCACCACCGAAGAATTGTCAGGCTGAGCTTGTCGAAGCCGGGTTAGTTAGGAAGATCACCTTCGACAAGCTCAGGCTGACAGACAAGTATTAATATCTAATTG